>JAFSDF010000151.1 GCA_017436375.1 Clostridia bacterium
CGTGGAAAAGCTGCTCAGAGAAAACCCCACGGATGCTAATTTGATCAGACAGCAGATGCTTCTGCCCTCGGCGAAAATCTGCACCATTGACAGCTTCTGTGCTTCACTGGTCAGGGAAAATTTCGAGCTTCTGGATTTTTCTCCCGACACGGTAAATGCCGAGGAGGGCGAGCTGGAAATAATAAAAAACGACAGCGTTCATGAGGCACTATGCTTTATGTACGATGAGGGCGGGGAGGCTTTTCGCAAGCTTTCGGAGGTGCTTTTCTGCGGGAGAGATGACTCCTACTTGGCCGAGACGGTAAAAAAGCTTTATGAAAGCTCCCGTTCCTTTCCTTTCCCTGATTTATGGCTCGATAATATATGTGCAGAGTTTGAAAATCCCCATAAAATTAGCGAAAGCGTTTACGGAAAAATAATTCTCTCCTACGCCGAGGAATGTATAAAATATGCTCTTTATGTTTATGACTACATCCTTAACGAAAGCCGCTTCAACGATGACCTTTTCGCTGTTTTTTACGATGCCGTAAGCGAGGACGAGAGCTATATGGAGGATGCTCTGGAATCACTGGAAAACGGTAACTGGGATATGCTCAGAAGTGATATTCTCTGCTTTAAGCCTGCCCGCAGAGGCAGAGCCGGCAAATCCCTGAAGGATGATGCATTCTTTAATTCTCTCGTTTTCAAAAGAGATAACTGTAATAAAAAGCTTAAAAAGCTTCAGAGCCTTTTCACCTGCTCGGAGGAGGACTTCAGAGAGGATATGTCCTTCCTCGCTCCGCTTGTAAAGGCCTTGATTAAAACCGTAAAGCTCTACGGTGAGATTTATACCAGAAACAAAAAAGAAAAGAAGCTTGCCGATTTCAGTGATATAGCCCACGGAGCACTTAAGCTTCTGGTTAAAAGAACAGAGACAGGCTGTGAGATAACCGAAAAGGCCAAGGAAATCGCAGAAGCCTACGATGAAATTCTTATCGATGAATATCAGGATACAAACGAAGCTCAGGATATGCTCTTTACCGCCATTTCACGGAATAATCTTTTCCGTGTGGGTGATGTTAAGCAGAGCATCTACGGCTTCAGACAGGCTATGCCCGAAATTTTCATCTCACTTAAGGAAAAATATCCTCTTTACAGCCGTGAAAGTGATAGTTACCCTGCGAAAATAGTACTCGGTAATAACTTCAGAAGCCGTAAGGGGGTAACGGATATAATCAATTTCATTTTCAGCGGAATAATGAGCAAGACCTGCGGTGAAATCGATTATAATGACGAGGAAAGACTGGTTCCCTCTGCCTTTTATGAGGATGAAAACCGACTCGGTGCAGAGCTTCACCTGCTCTCTACAGATAATCTCGTTCTTGAAAGCAGCGACGAAAATCAGGCAAGATATATAGGAAAGCTTATAAAGGAAATGATAGACTCGGGCTTCACGGTAAAGGGTGAGGACGGTGAAAGAAGGGCTGCCTACGGAGACTTTGCCGTGCTTTTACGCTCAGCGAAAAGCCGCAGTAATGTTTATGCAGATGCCTTCCGTAAAATGGGTGTACCATCCTTCACCGAGCCTACAGGCTCCTTCCTCGACTCGGCAGAAATCGCTCTCGCACTTAATCTGCTTCGCATAATCGATAATCCGAAGCAGGATGTACCGCTTATGAGCGTAATGCTTTCACCTCTGTTTTCCTTTACCCCCGACGACATCAGCCGTTACCGTATCGATTCGAGAAGGGGAGATATTTATTCCTGTCTTCTCCTTCAGGAGGAAAAGGGTGATGAGAAGGTAAAGGCCTTCAATGAAAAAATCAGACACTGGCGCAGAATAGGCCTGTGCAGATGTGTGAGGGACCTTATCGGTGAGGTCTTTGAGGATACGGCTATACTAAATATTTTTGATGCAGTGGATCCGACAGGTATGAAAAGATCTAATCTTATGCTCCTTACAGACTATGCAGACACCTATGAAAAAACAGGCTCCGGCGGTCTTACGGGCTTTGTCCGTTTTATCGACAGACTTAAAAATAATAAAAAGGACCTTACGGCCTGTCTCGGTCAGGTACAGAGTGCCGACTCGGTAAAAATAATGTCTATCCATAAATCCAAGGGACTCGAGGTCCCTGTA
>JAFSDF010000152.1 GCA_017436375.1 Clostridia bacterium
AGAAGGCCTGCATTCAGCTCCGAGGAGCTTTATCTTAGCCTTAAGGAATCCTCGGAATATATAAAGCTCTACGGCGGTGTTTCCGATGTTTATGCCAATGAAAGTGCGGTTATGCCTTCGGATATACTTCTTCTCTGCTTTGATTTGTGGCAGAGTGTGCTTGAGGATATTCTGCCTGAGCTTTATGCCGTTACGGCAGAAATCAGCTTCCCGAAAGATAAATTCACCTTCAAAATAACGGCGGATACGGAAAAGGAACTGCCGTCCCTGTCAAGGTTTTACAGTGAGGCTGAAGGACTTGGAGGAAGACTCAGCCTTATCCGTGAGGATGAAACTGTTTTTATCACTCTCTGCTTCGGAAAGGGTGGTGGAAATATATGATGAGCTTTTTCAGCTTACCCGAATATTTGCAGTATTCTGTAGTTTTCTTCTGCCTTGTCACTCTGGTTATCAATATATACTGTGTTGTGTCCTGTGTTATTTTTGAGGCGCAGAAACGAAAGCTCAATATCAATCTTTTCCTTGCGGCGGTTACTTCTGTGCTGTTTTATCTGTTTGCATCGGTTAATTTTATTTACCGTAAAAGCATAAAGGGACATAGCCTTTTGCTTGGCCTTTTCTCGGAATACGGATGGGCATTTATGGCCTTACTTGCCTTGCTTTCTGTCTTGTCTGTGCTTTCGTTATATCTCGTTGAAAAATGGAAAAGGGAGCATATTACCCCCGCTTCCATCAAGGAGGGTATAGACAGACTGCCCGCCGGTCTTTGCTATCACAGTGAGGAGGGTGTGCCCAGGCTCATCAATCACCGTATGGACGGCCTTTGCAGAAGGATTACGGGTGAGCCTCTTTTTGACGGTAATGAGCTTTGGCGAAGACTCACAAAGGGTGAGGTGCTTGACGGAAACAGCGTTGAAAAATGGGGCGATAATCCGATTATCTCTCTTTACGACGGCAGTACAGTAAGCTTTACTAAAATAGAAAGAGAAATCGGCGGCAGAAAGATGTACGAAATCCGTGCCACGGATATAACTAAGCAGTACGGACTGAATCTTGAGCTTCAGGAGTATAACAATGAGCTTCGCTCTCTTAACACCCGACTTCAGGAGTATGGCGAAAATGTTTATGACATTACCCGTGAAAGGGAAATTCTTACTGCCAAGGTGAACATTCACGATATGCTCGGTAAGGCACTGCTTGTTACAAAGCGATTTATCGAAAGCGGTGACGAGAGCATTACGAAAACAGAGCTTACGGATATGTGGAAGGGCACCCTCTATCTTTTTGAGGGCGGTTTTAAAGAAAACAGTGAGGACGGAAGTCTTGACGAGCTTTACGATGCGGCAAAGCTTATGGGTATAAATCTTACGGTTAAAGGGCAGATTCCCTCCGATAACCGACTTCTCCGCTTTATTATGAGCGGTGCAAGGGAAAGTCTTACCAATGCGGTGCATCATGCAAAGGCGACAGAGCTTACCGTAACACTTTACTATGAATACAGCTTCTTTGTTATCGAATACACCAATGACGGTGAAAAGCCTGCGAATCCCGTTTCGGAGGGCGGCGGTCTTTCCTCTCTCAGACAGAGTGTGGAAAGCGAAGGCGGTATAATGGAAACGGAAATATTCCCGCGGTTTGTTCTGCGGCTGAAAATACCCTCAAAGGAGGTCTCTTATGTATAATGTAATGGTTGTTGAGGATCAGGCGATGCCCCGACAGCTCTTTGAAGCGTTTATAGCTATGAGCGACAGATATACTCTCGTTCACTCGATTAAAAATGCAGATATGGCCGACATTTACTGTGAAAAATCAGACATTGACCTTATTCTTATGGATGTCTGTACGGAGCTTAATTCAAGCGGACTTGATGCGGCAGAAAGAATCAAGGCAAAGCACCCCGAAATAAAGATTATCATAGTCACCTCTATGCCTGAGGTATCCTATCTCGAAAGGGCAAGAAAAATCGGTGTGGACTCCTTCTGGTACAAGGAAGTGAGCGAGGAGCCGATTTTAGAGCTGATGGACAGAACCATGGCAGGGGAGAGAATCTATCCCGACAAAACACCGTCAGTCTCCTTCGGTTATATCCGGAGCACCGACCTTTCAGAGCGTGAAATCGCCATACTGCGTGAGGTTATCGGCGGAGACACCAATGCGCAGATAGCCGAAAAGCTGAATATGTCGCCCTATACCGTAAGAGACTATGTAAAGTCCATTATGGAAAAGACGGGCTTTCGCACAAGGACGGAGCTTGCCGTTAAGGCAAGAGAAACGGGAATCATCATTCCCGAAAGAAAAAACTGAACAGATAAAGATGTTAAAGCACCCTCGAAAAAATATCTTCGGGGGTGCTTTTGTGCAATATATCTAAAAACTGAGACTTCATTTTTTACGGAAAAACCCTACATTTGTAGGGTGACTTTATATATTGCGTTTTTATATAATTTATATGTAAAATTATATTTATTTTCAAAAGGAGGAAAATAAAATGAACACAAGCAAGAAAATAATCAGCATTATGATTGCTGTGCTGATGCTGACTGTATGCATCGCTTTTACTGCGAGTGCGGCAGATGAGGTTATCACCGAGGCATCGGCAACAATAACGACACCCGTGCCGGGCGAATATCTTGATATGAATCCCGTTTCGGGCGATGAAAGCAAATATACCGTAACGGTAGAGCACTGCTATGCACCTTATGACAGCACTTATGACACAAGTAAGCCCTTTAACTACAACACAGAATACAGAGTACGAATTCTGTTTACTCCGAAAACGGGCTACACCTTTGACAGCAGTACGGTTTATAAGGTTAACGACCAGACAAACACAGGTAACTCCGGTTATGACGGAAGATTGAGGGAGGCAAGGTTCAGGACACCCTATCCGTCAACTCCCGAGGGTATTGAGTACAAAACAGAAAATAACGGCACTGTCTCAATTATGGGTTACCACGGCACAGAGAAGAATGTTGTAATTCCTGCTGAAATCGAAGGCAAAAGAGTAATTGAGATATATTATGAAGCTTTTTACGGTGTTGATGTTAAAAGCATTCATATTCCCGCCGGCGTAATGAGGGTTGAAGATGCTTTTATGGGTTGTACTACTCTGGAAAGCATTACTGTTGATGAAAACAGCACAGCCTTCACTTCAGAGAACGGAGTTCTTTTCTCAAAGGATAAAGCTATACTTGTTGCTTATCCTGCAGCTAAAAAGGATTTAACATATACGGTACCCGATACCGTTAAAAGCTTATGGTCTGCAGCTTTTGCATTTAACACCAACATCAAAGAGGTGATTATTCCTGAGGGTGTAGAGGAAATATCTTACTATGTGTTTGAAGGCTGCAGCTCTCTTGAAAAGCTTGAAATTCCCGATTCTGTAACCTGTATACGTAGCGATACTTTAGACGGAACTGCTTATTATAATAATGCCGATAACTGGGAAAACGGAATTTTATACTGTGGCAATCACCTTATCGAGGCAAAGATAACCGTATCCGGCAATTATTCAATAAGACCGGGCACAAAGACTGTTGCATGGCAAGCCTTCGAATGCTGTGACAACCTTACAGGTATTGTAATTCCCGACGGAGTAGTATATATCGGCTTTTACGCTTTTGACAGCTGCACATCTCTTAAAAGCGTTACTGTCCCCGGAAGTGTGAAAATTATTGACGAATGTGCTTTTCAGAAATGTACTGAACTTGAAGCTGTTACTATAGGCAGCGGTGTGGAGTTTATTGAATACCATGCCTTTAATAAATGTGAATCTCTTAAAACAGTCAGCTTCGGCAAAGGTTTAAAGGAGATCGGATATGAATCCTTTTACGGTTGCAAAAATCTTGAAAGCATTGTAATCCCCGACGGCGTGGAAACCATTGGTCATTTCGCTTTTAAGAATTGCACAAAGCTCGCTTCAGTTACCCTTCCTGATTCTGTAAAAATCATAAGAAGCGATGTATTTGGAAATACAGCATATTATAATGATGCAAGCAACTGGGTTGACGGTGCATTATATATCAATAATCATCTTATTGAAGCTGATGTTGCGGGTGATTACACCGTAAAGGAAGGCACGAAAACAATTGCCAGTGAGGCTTTTGATGGTAACACCGGCCTTAATTCCGTCACCCTTCCTGACAGTCTGATAGGTATAGGCGGCGGTGCTTTCACCGTAACAAATATTTCTGATATTTCTATCCCTTCAGGTTTAGAGTACCTCGGCTGGAATATAGTTTTCAATACTCCCTATGCAAATAATCCTTCAAACTGGGAAAATGGGCTTATGTATATTGATAACTGCCTCGCTGTAATAGACGGTAATTACACCGGAGCCTGCAGAATAAAGGAAGGAACCCGTCTTATTGCGGAAAGCCTCTTCTTAGAAGATGAAGGTGTTACAAGTGTTGTAATTCCCGAAGGAATAACAGAAATTTCTGAAGAAATGTTTGCGTTTTCCAACATTAAAAGCGTTACTCTTCCTTCAAGTATAAAATCTGTAGGTGCGTTTGCTTTTAATGGGGCGCCGCTCGAAATAAACTATTCGGGCTCTGAAAACAGCTGGAATAAAATTGATTTTGGCAGATATAATGCTGAATTGCCCTTTGTAAAGGTTAATTTCCTTTGTCCTCATAAGAACACATCAACTCTTAAGGCAGTAGCCGCCACCTGCACAAAGACAGGTCTTACCGAGGGTAAAAAGTGTGTTGACTGCGGTGTTACTACCGTTGCACAGAAGACAGTAGCCAAGAAGGCTCACACCCTCACCACCCTTAAGGCAGTGGCCGCTACCTGCACAAAGACAGGTCTTACCGAGGGTAAGAAGTGCTCCGTCTGCGGCACTGTAACCGTAGCACAGAAGACAGTTGCAAAGAAGGCACATACCCTCACTACCCTCAAGGCTGTCGCCGCCACATACAAGGCAGACGGTAAAACCGCAGGTAAGAAATGTACAGTCTGCGGTACTGTAACCGTACCACAGAAAAAGGTAGCAAGAAAGACTCTCAAGAAGGTATCGGGCCTTAAGACCAAGGCTGTTAAGTTAGCCTCGGGCACAAAAACCACTCTCACTCTTTCCTGGTCAAAGGTAACAGGTGCAGAAAAATATCAGGTACAGCAGTATGTAAGTAAAAAGTGGAAGACAATCAAAACTACCTCAAAGACCTCCTACACCGTAACCAAGCTTAAGGCAAACAAGTCCTATAAGTTCAGAGTAAGAGCCGTCGCAGGTAAGTATTACGGCAAATATTCCTCCACCTACACTGCAAA
>JAFSDF010000153.1 GCA_017436375.1 Clostridia bacterium
AGGATTATCTTGAGGAAAGCATACTTTCACTGATAAAGCAGTCTATCGGGTTTGAAGAGAATATACAGCTTATTCTAATAAATGACGGTTCACCCGATGAATCAGATAAAATATGTCTGGCATATAAGGAAAAATATCCGGACAATATTGTTTATATTGAACAGAAAAATTCCGGCGTAAGTGTAGCTCGTAACCGAGGACTTGAAAAGGTTGAAGGCAAGTATGTAAATTTCCTTGATTCAGATGACATATGGGAAGAGAATGTCTTTGAAAAAGTATATGAGTTTTTTGAAGAAAATACAAAAATCACTGATGTTGTAACCACCGGAATAAAAGAATTCGAAGCAATAGAAAAAGAGCATGTTACAAACTACAGACTCAGAAGGGGTACGAGAGTTGCTGATCTTTTGAATTCTGCAGAAGCCAATTCGGTTGTTCTTCAGGTTGCTTCCTCTTTTTTCAAAACGGCAGCCCTTAAAAATATATTTTTTAAAGAGGGCCTTAAATATGGTGAGGATTCCCTTTTTGTAAATACTGTTATAATGAGAAAGATGACAGTCGGATTCATCAGTGATGTTTTTTACTGCTACCGCAGAAGAAATGCGGGCACATCTGCTGTTCAGACTCTCAAAAAAACAGAGTATTTTTATACGGACAGATTAAGTGAATATCATCTTGAACTCATAAGGCTCGCATCTGAAAAATTTGGCTGTGTGCCCTTATATATACAAAATGTTGTGTATTACGATTTCGCATGGCATTTTATGACTCCTGCCTACAGTGATGTCAGCGAGGATGTTTATCAGAAGTTCCTTTCTCTTTCTAAAGAGGTTATGGGTCATATTGAGGAAAGTGTTGTTGTACGGAACGAAATACACTCTTCTATGCCTAAAAAGAATGTGGCATTCAGACTCAAATACGGTTTGGATGACTGGTATTCTCTGTGTCGCTATGATCCTGTCAGAAAAGCAATTTGCTATAAGGACAATGTTATGTTTGCACTTAACAGAAATAAGTTCATACTTATAATGCACTTCATAAAAATTAAGGGCAAAAAGCTTGTTCTGGAAGGCCTTATTATCAAATGGCTCTTTGAACTCACAAACAAAAAGGTTAAGTTCTTTTTTAAATGCGGCGAAAAATACTTTGCTCCGAAATACAGTGGTTTTGTTCATAAAAAATATGATACCTGTTTCGAGAATGCAGAACAGTACAAAAAGTTTTATTGCGAAATACCTTTGAGTGAGCTCGAATTTGACGAAGAGAGAATTGCAAAAATAAAGCCTGTGGTCAATTTCGGAAAAAAGTTCTGCAATGTCGGATACAACTATTTCAAATTTATACCATCTTCAAACGCATTCGGTCCTTCTTATAAATTCTTCGGTAACTATTATCTGAAAAATTTCAGAACGGTTATTCACATTGGATATGTGAAGGATCGCAAAGAGAAACTCAAGATGATGTACAAATTTGAAAAGGAATGTCAGAGTTGGCTGAAGGAAATCGGCAGAAAAGATATGGCCGACTTAAGAATGAAGTATTTCAAATACAAGTTTCTGCACAGAAATGCACCGAAAATCTGGCTTATTTCTGACCGCGTGGAGAATGCCGGTGATAACGGTGAGGTTTTCTTTAAATATCTCAATAAAATTAAAAAAGAGACAAATGAGCTTGATAATGTAAGACCGATTTTTGTCATAAGTAAAAACGCCAAATGTATTGACAGATTGAAGAGTGAGGGAGAGGTTCTCTTTGTCGAGGATAAAAAGTTCCCGCTTTATTTTCTTATGGCTGATAAAATTATCTCTTCGGGTGCAAGTGATTTTACTATGAATCCTTTTGAAAAGGACAGACGCTACCTTGTCGATCTGTTTAATTTTAAATATTATTATCTTCAGCACGGTGTTGCTTGCGCTGACCTTTCTGTATGGCTTAACAGATTCTATAAAAATATTGAGATGATTTTTGCCACATCCGAAAGAGAAAAGGAAAGTTTCATAAGAGACAACTATTATTATTCCGACAAGAATGTTGTGATTGCAGGGCAGTCAAGATTTGATGATTTGTATGTGGACACTCAGAAGCAGATTCTCATTCTTCCCACTTGGAGAAAATCAATCAAGGAAAGCTACGACCAGAACACCACAAGTATTTATTTCGATGGCTTTAAAAATACCGAATACTTTAAGTACTATAACGGCTTGATAAACAACGAAAGATTGCTTGAAGCTATGAGAAAATACGGCTACACGGGCCTTTTCTGCATCCATCCCATTCATATGAAGCAAACGGTAGATTTCACTGAAAATGATGTGTTCAAGGTGAATGAGGGTTATATTGATTACAACGATGTTTTTGCTCGCTCATCCTTGATGATTACAGATTATTCAAGTGTTCTGTTTGATTTCGCTTATTTAAGAAAGCCTGTAGTTTATACTCATTTTGACAAGGAAGATTTCTTTGCAGGGCAGATTTATGATGAAGGTTATTTCAGCTATGAAAATGACGGCTTCGGTCCTGTTTGTTATGATATGGAGTCCACGGTTGACGCTATAATTGCTTCTATGGAAAGAAACTGCGAAAACGAGCAGAAATATCTTGACAGAATAAATGAATTCTATGCTTTCAGTGATAAAAACAATTGCGAAAGAATTTATAAAGCAATTATGAATGTTGAATGATTTTTGTTTTAAATATCCTTGATTGTGAGGTCAGGGATATTTTTCTTTTATAACTTTAACAAATTCATCTTGAAATCACTCTTATATTATGTTATCATAGCATATAAGAGTTAAAAGGAAAGCTATAACTATAAAGAATACAAATAAACAGGAGTGATATTATGAAGTGCAGTTACTGCGGAAACGAACTTGAAAAGGGCGCTGATTTCTGTCCGGAATGCGGTATGATTTTAGGCCTTAACGAAAGCCGTGAGGAGAAAAAATCTGAGGCTGAGGAGCCTGAATTCAGAGTTCCCGAATATACGCCCAATGTCTTTAAGGCGATAGATGCAGAGGAGGAAGAGCCTTCAGCTCCCGCTATGGAGCTTGAAGCCGATGTGCAGGAGGAAACTGTTCCTGTGACAGAAAATATTCCCGAATATGTTTCTCAGGTGCCTGAATACACGCCTGTAGAGTTCGAGGATGTTTCTTCTCAGTCCACCGATGAAGATGCTGTGGCTGAAGAGAAGGGTGCCGAAGAGACAGTCTCTGCTGATGAGGCTGAGGAGGAGCTTACTGCTCCCGAATATATTCCTGCTCCCGATATGCCTTCTGAGGATGATCTTGACATCCGTGTTCCCGAACAGGAGATTACATATCCCGAATATGAAAGGTATAAAAATTCACAGGCAGAAAATGAAGTGACTCCTACCGAGGAGGAATACGAGGAAATCGGCTCTGATGACATTTTTGTAGAGCCTGCAAAAAAGAAAAGCGGTGTACTTGCCGTGTTCCTTGTTATTGCTCTTATCTGTATCGTAGTGGGCGGCGTTTATGCCGTGAAGAACTTCCTTCCCGCTTCGGGTAATGACGAAACCACTACCACCGAGGCTCAGCAGGCAGGCGCTGTTTCTGAGGATGAAACCACCGAAGAGGAAGACACCACTGAAGAAGAGGAAGACACCACTGAAGAAGAGGAAGATACCACCGATGCCGAGGAGGATACTACAGAGGCAGAGGACCAAACCACTACAGAAGAAGTAACAGAGGATGAGGAAGAGCCCACTACTGCTCTCACCACTACCGCTCCTTCCACTACTAAGCCTGTAGCTACTACGAGACCTGCCGCAACCAAGCCGGCAACCACAACCAAGCCTTCCGCCACTAAGCCCTCAACAACCACTGATCCCTACGGCATAAACAATGTAGAGGTTAAAAAGCCTGCCAAGCTCGGCAAGGCATATACTCTTTACTGTACTGCAGAGGGCGTTATCCTTCGCAGCGGTCCCGCCAAATCCTACGAAAGAGTTCTCTATCTTTCAAAGGGTGCAGATCTTACGGTCTATGCCAAGGAAAACGGCTACTACTATGTGAGAAGCAACCGCTACGGTGTTTACGGCTGGGTAAGTGCCTCCTATGCATCTGAGGGCAGACCTGAAACAGATACCACCAAGGTTACCAAGAACACCGTTTCCCCCGATAAAAAATACAGCAAGGCAGAGACTAAGATAACTCTTAACGGACTTAATCTCCGTAAGGGCCCGGGTACTGAATACGATGTTATTACTCTTATACCGAAAAATTATCCTGTAAAGGTAATCGGTTATAAACAGGGCATTTCCGGTTGGGTTTATGTAACTGATACCACCTACGGCTATTCGGGTTGGGTATCATCAGCATATATTAAGTAATGTCAAAAAGAGGAGAAAATAATTATGATGACACTTAAAACACGCTGGGCAGACGAGGCTATGTGTGATTTGCCCCTTCCCGAGTATCCCCGTCCTCAGATGGTGAGAGACAGCTGGACTAACCTTAACGGTATGTTCGATTTCGCTGTCTGTGATGAAAAGACCGAATGGTGCGAGGAATATCCGGAGCAGATAAGAGTTCCTTTTGCAGTGGAAAGCTGTCTTTCCGGCATCTGCAGACGAGTAAGTGCCAAGGACAGACTCTGGTACCGTAAAAGCTTCACTGCCAAAGCTGAGGGAAGAACACTTCTCCATTTCGGTGCCGTGGACTGGGAATGCACTGTCTATGTCAACGGTAAAGAGGTCGGATCTCATACAGGCGGCTACTGTCCCTTCACTCTTGA
>JAFSDF010000154.1 GCA_017436375.1 Clostridia bacterium
AAAAACAGAAAAGCCGCACGGTAAGTGTGGCTTTTCTGTTTTTGTGTTATTCATTATTCAATATTCATCATTCATTATTCATTTGCACTGTGCGACTTTTCTCAATGAATAATGAATATTGAAGCCGCTTCGCTGATGAATAGTGAATAATGGCGTTTAAAGTACGAGTAAGATTTGGCTTACAGTCCGTACGGAAGGATTGATTTAAGCTATATTTTGTGTTATGATAACAAAGAGCGGTGCAAATGCTATGAAAGAAAATACTTTAAGTGATAAGTCAGTATATTTTGCGGCAAGAATTATTAAATTACATAACTATTTGATAAAAAACAAAAAGGAAACCGTAATTTCAAAGCAAATTGTCCGTAGCGGTACAAGTATAGGTGCTAATATCAATGAGGGAAATTACGGACAAAGCAGAGCTGATTTTATAGCAAAAATGCATATTGCATTGAAGGAAACATCCGAAACAGAATATTGGTTAAAGCTTCTTGTTTTGTCCGAATTAATTTCGGAAAGGGAAGGGCAGTCGCTTATTAATGATTGCCTTGAAATCAAAAGAATGCTGATTTCTTCTATAAACACTGCAAAAAACAATATGAAATAAAACAGAAAAGCCGCACGGTAAGTGTGGCTTTTCTGTTTTATTATTCATCATTCATTTCGTTAATTCTCTTACCGGCAAACTCATTTACCTTCATCTGTAAAAAGGCACTCGGCACTGCTACAGGGAGAAAAACCGCCAAAACAACAAGCACCACTGCAAAGCCTTCTGCAGTCATTCGCTCTTGCTTCATAAGTGCTTCCAGCCTTTTAGACTGTACATAATACCAGTAAATCCTGTAAAAGGGCACGAAAACACAGAGAAGAAGCTTTCTGAAGCCGCTCTGTCTTTCGTTAACACTGTCACAATTAAGGCTCTCTGTGGTACGGCATATCCAGATACAGTCGTAAATACCGAGTGTGAAAAGGGTAAGAAGTACGTGCTTTACGAGAGGAATGTACATTCCCCTTTTATCTGCCGTGCTTTCGGGGATTTCACGGTCAGGTAAGGGATTTACCTTTAAATACATAACGGCACATACGCCTATATGGAATATCAGTGACGGTATCTGACTTATGAGCATAGATATAAGCGACATAATGATGTTCCGGGGTGTAAACTGTGCCACGGTGTGAAAATTATATGCCGCACTGCCCAGAGACAAAGCATCCTGTATGAGAAACAGAAGACAGGCAGAAATACAAAGAGGCTTCGTACTTCTCTTGTTTCCTCTGAAACATAAGTAAGCCATTACCGTGTAGGCTGCCACTGAAAGGACTGATGTTATGCCGAAGCCCCGCACTGCCAGAGAGGCTATGCCCGACACCGTGTATGCAGCATAAGAAATACCCACCATTTTCCTGTTAAGACTCAGCAGAGAGGCTACGGCAAGAATGTTTAGCACCATACCCACGACGGCAAAAATGCTGTTATAGCCCCCGTCGGTATAAAGTATACTTGCAACCAAGCCCCTGATTCCCAAAAGCAGGGAAAGGAGAAAAGTCACACTTACACTGACGGATATGCCTGAAATATAGCTTTTTGTGGTATTGATTTTTACGGTTTTAGTCGGAGCAGAAGGCTCTGCGGCGGTATTTTCTTTTATTTCGGTATTTCCTGACGGTGAAACCTCTCCCTTTACTATGTAATCTACGCTTACACCGAAGATTTCGCTCATAGCAATAATTCTGTCAACCTCGGGAATGCTTTGATTGTTTTCCCATTTGGATATTGTCTGTCTTGACACATAGAGAAGATCGGCAAGATTACTCTGTGACATCCCCTTCTCTGTCCTCAGCTCAAAAATTCTTTCGCCCAAGCTGTTCATAGCATCACTCCTCTGATACTTAAATCATAACACAAAGCGCTTCTCCTGTCTATCAACTCGGCTGTAAAAATCAGCAACTGTCAGTTGCACTTAAGTTTTTCTTGCATTTTTTGACAAAGTAAATATAATAATATAGTAAATTATCCCTAAAGGCAGGTGAAGCGACGGTGCGCAAGCTTAATTTCAGATTACTCCCCCTAATCCTCACTCTGGCGTGGCCGACTATGCTCGAGCAGCTCATGCAGACGGCTGTGCAGTATATCGACACAGCTATGGTAGGCTCTCTCGGCACCGATGCCACAGCGGCCGTAGGCTCCACCACCACCGTAAACTGGCTGGTCGGCTCCTCTGTTTCCGCCTTAGGTGTAGGCTTTCTCGCCTTCATTTCGCAGGCTTTGGGAGCGGGAAAAAGAGACCTCGCCGTCAGAGCATCAAGCCAGTCGGTTTCAGCAGTGCTGGTCTCAGGACTCTTTTTCACAGCGGTAACCTTGGCCGTAAGCCCTGTCATTCCTGCCCTTATGCAGGTGGATGAAAGCATCCGTGAGCTTTCATCTCAGTATTTCTTCATTCTCTATACACCGATGCTTTTCCGTGCGGCCACCATAATTTTCGGTGCTGTTCTGCGCAGTGCAGGTGACTCAAAAACTCCCATGCTGGTAGGCTTTGCCGTAAACATCATCAATGTAGTGCTGAATTTTCTGCTTATCTATCCTACGAGAACGGTCACCGCTTTTGGCCGTGAAATAACCCTTTACGGTGCAGACATGGGTGTAATCGGTGCCGCCTCGGCAAGTGCTGTCGCCTTCACGGCAGGCGGTATTCTCATCACCTCGGCTCTTTTCAGGCATCAAAGCATAGCGCCCGAAAAAGCCTTTCTTCGCCCCGACAGAGAAATACTTATCCCCTGTCTGAGGGTAGCTCTCCCCAATATGCTTCAGCGCTTCGGCACCTCCTTCGGCTATGTGGTTTTCGCCTCTATGATTAACTCTCTCGGCGAAGTTTCCACTGCGGCACACACCGTCGCCAATACTGTCGAGTCTGCCTTTTACATTCCCGGCTACGGTATGCAGACGGCGGCGGCTACGCTTATAGGCAACGCCCACGGAGCAAGGGATAAAGAAAAAAAGAGAGACATAAGCCGGCTCCTTATTTTTATCGAGGTAGCTCTTATGATAGTTTCGGGAAGCCTCCTCTTTATCTTCGCAGAAAAAATGTCAGGTCTGTTCTCCGACAGTGACGAGGTAATTTCTCTGTGTGCCACTGTCCTTCGTATGGTGGCTCTGTCTGAGCCCTTTTACGGGGTGTCGCTGATTATCGAGGGTATGCTTCAGGGTACGGGCAATACCAAAACACCCTTTATTATCAATATCATCGGTATGTGGGGCATAAGAATAGTGGGTACCTTTATCTGTATAAAGCTCCTTTCTATGGGGCTTGTCAGTGCCTGGGCATGTATGATAGGTCACAATCTGATGCTTTTCACAGCCTTCACTGTATATCATAAAAGGAAAAACCGTATATAAAAAATCAGAGGCTGTCGTTTCGCCGACAGCCTCTGATTTTTTGTAAGTAATTATTCAATAGCCTCGAGTCTCTGTCTGAACTCCTCGATCTTTTCCTTTGAGTACATTTTGCTTAAAACAACCATACCCATATTAGGTGTGAAGCCCATAGCCAGAGCCATATTCTTCATGGGGTGGTTCATAATCTCGGGGCAGAGATCGTCAACTATCTTCATAACCTCGGGATCCTTCATAAGTACGCTGAATTTGGTGTCGAAACTATACTTTGACATAATAAAATCTCCTTTTAATTTTTATATATTACTAAATTATTAGTATACTGACTTAAACTGTGCCCTTGCCGAGGGCGATACCTTTTTCGAGAGCGGCGATGTTAAGCGCCATAATCTCAGGGCTTTTTTCCTTGAATTTTTCTTCGAGAGAGGCTATTACTGCCTCTTTGCTTACGATGTCTGTGGCACCGATGAGAACGCCTATGAGAACGGTGTTGGCTACCTTTACATTACCGAGCTCCAAAGCTACGTCGTCCACGGGAACGGAAATAGTCTTTACATCCTGCCTGTCTGTGTCCTTTACGCGGCTGGAATTGACAACCACCGTGCCGCCTTCCTTTACATCATCGATGAATTTACCGTACGCCTGCTCATTCATAGCGATGAGAGTATCGCACTTTTTAGGAAGGGGTGAAATAATATCACCGTCACTGATGATGACAGTACACTTGGCACTGCCGCCTCTCTGCTCGGGACCGTATTCGGGAAGGAAGGTAGAATGCTTTCCCATATCTATGGCTGTGTGTGCGAGAGTGATACCGGCACTCATAATACCCTGTCCGCCTGAGCCTGAAAATACAAAGGACTTTTTCATTGTTTTCCGCCCTCCTTATCCTTATAAACACCGGGAACGAAATAGGGTACGGTGTTTGTATTCATATAGTCGAGGGTTGCGAGAGGACTCATTCCCCAGTTTGTGGGACAGTTGGTAAGAAGCTCGACAAAGGTAAAGCCCTTACCCGCCAGCTGAAGCTCAAAGGCTTTTTTGATGCCCTTCTTTGCATCCATAACACCCTTAGGTGAATTGAGGGCATATCTTGCCACAAAAACGGGAGCCTCCAGAACAGAAATAAGCTCACACATTTTAAGCGGATAGCCTGTGGTCACAGGATCTCTGCCATAGGGAGTGGTGGTGGATTTCTGACCGACAAGAGTGGTGGGAGCCATCTGTCCGCCCGTCATACCGTAGGTCTGATTATTAGCGAAAATAACGGTGAAGTTCTCTCCGCGGTTCGCCGCAGACATAATTTCAGCAAGTCCGATGGCCGCAAGGTCACCGTCACCCTGATAGGTGAAAACCAGACGGTCGGGAAGACATCTTTTTATACCTGTAGCCACTGCGGGGGCTCTGCCGTGGGCGGCACCTATATCGTCACCGCACCAGGAATAAAGGTTAAGAGCACTGCAGCCGACAGAAACAACATTTATGGCATTTTTCTGCTGATTAAGCTCCTCTATGGCATCGGCTACGAGTCTGGTAGCGAGTCCGTGAAGACATCCGGGACAGTAGCCGGTAGACATAGGCAGCAGCGCACCCGGTCTTTTATATGACGGCATAATTATGCTCCTCCTTTCACTATATCTGAAATGGCACCGTATACGCCCTCATCATCGAGGAGTATACCGCCCGAGCGTCCGTATTCGTGTACGGGACAGCGTCCCTTTACCTGAAGCTCGATGTCATCACGCATCTGAGCGGGAACGGTCATTTCTATATCAATTATACCCTTGACCTGATTATAGTCGAGGTTATCAAGGCTTGCCTTGGGGAAGGGATAAAGAGTAATCGGTCTGATCATACCTACCTTAAAGCCCTCTTCTCTCAGAGTGTTTATGGCTTCCTTGGCCACTCTGGCGGCGATGCCGTAGGCAACCACCACATATTCTGCATCCTCGAGCATATACTCCTCGACCTTTACATCGGCCATTTCCCACATTTTATAGGTCATACCCTTAAACTTATTGAGCATTTCCAGAGCAAGCTCGGGAAGAATAGGAGTGATCATATGGCTGTCCTCTCTGCCGCCGACACGGGCGAGACACCAATCCTCCGTATTATCATAATTAAGCACCTTCATCTCGGGGAGCTCAACCTCTTCCATAATGGCACCGAGACAGCCGTCCATAAGAATGAGCACGGGTCCTCTGTCTCTTTCAGCATATTCCCAGGCATTATATGTAAGGTCCACCGCCTCCTGCAAGGTGGCGGGAGCAAAAACCATAGCTCTGAAGCCGCCGTGACCGAGAGCCTTGGTAGCCTGAAGATAGTCGGACTGTGCCGGCTGAATGGAGCCGAGACCGGGACCTCCTCGGGAAATATTTACTATAACCGCAGGGAGCTGTGCCGAGGCAAGATAGGAAATACCCTCCGCTTTAAGACTGATACCCGGGCCCGATGAGCTGGTAAGCGCACGGGTGCCAGTAGCGGCGGCACCGTAAACCATATTTATGGATGCTACCTCACTTTCACCCTGAACGAAGACTCCTCCCACCTCGGGAAGACGCTTCGAAAGATATTCGGGGATTTCATTCTGCGGAGTTATGGGATAGCCGGCAAAGAAACGGCATCCGCCTCTGACAGCCGCTTCAGCGATGGCCTCACAGCCCTTCATAAATCTTTTTTCCATTTCCTTACCCCTCCTTAGCCGTAACCTCGATGGCCGCCTCGGGACACATCAGAGCACATATCGCACAGGAGGTACAGGCCTCTTCGTTAATATTTACAGGATAGAAATGTCCCTTCTGTGACCTTTCCTTACCCATTTCCAGTATATGCCTCGGGCAGAATTTAATGCAGTATCCGCAGCCCTTGCAGTAAAGCTCATTAATGGTAATCATTTGCTTTTTCTCCTTTTAGGGTATTATTGTCTGTACCCTGTAATTGTAGCACATATATGTTTATTTGTAAATCAAGGATAATAAATTTATTCTCTGATTTTTCTTTCAGCTCTTGCCTTCTCAGCATCAGCGGCAGTAAGCTTCATAAAGTCCACCTTCATCAGCGGTGTTTCGGGAAGCTTGTCCATAAATACAAAATCACGGGGAACATAGAATTTGGAAAAGTTTTCTTCCAGAGCCCTCGAAATTTTTTCCTTAATCTCCTCTGTTTCATATTTTTTATCCGTGAGTGTGAGATACAGTCTTACTATAGAGCGTTCATTTTCCCGGCCCTGAACGGCACAGCACTCTTTGACTTCAGGGAACTCACCGACCAGTCGTTCAATATCAGTGGGATAAACATTATAGCCGGAAATGATAACAAGTCTCTTTTTTCTGCCTGAAAAATGGAAGAAGCCATCCTCATCCTCATAGCCGAGATCACCCGAAAGCACCCATTTGGTACCCTCATCATCAGTATAAAGGCCGTAATCCTCAGCCTCGCCCTCAGCATAATAGCCACTCATAACTGTCGGTCCCGAGATGGCGAATTCGCCCACCTCGCCTGCGGGTACCCTTTGACATTTGTCGTCCCAGATTTCCACTCTTACGCCTCGGATAGGCTTGCCGACGGAGCCTCTCTTGAATTCAGTATTGGTGTTTGTGGTACATACAGAGCCGATTTCGGTAAGTCCGTAGCCCTGACGGAGTCTGCCCGTAGCGCCCCACTTTTCGAAATAGGAATTGAACTCATCGATAAAGCTGTCGGAAATATCGTCACCACCGCAGAACATAAGTCTTACATTCTTAAGATGGGGGCCGTCAAATTTTTTATCCTTCATCAGCTTCTGGAACATAAGGGGAATACCGCCGAAGCCTATAACATTGTTTCTGCGCATAAGACTGAGGAAAATACGGGAATCAAACTGCATCATCGGAATGATACAGGCACTGTTACACAGAGCCATATGAACCGCTACGCACAGTCCGAAGCAGTGGAAAAGAGGTAGAACTATAACCTCATATTCTTTGCCTGGCTCATGTACCTCATCAATATCGGAAACTCTCCACGACAGCTCATTTACAGCCTTACTTGTAAGCTTTATGGTTTTGCTTTTTCCCGTCGTTCCGCCTCCGTTAAGGTAAACTGCGATGTCATCACCGTTATTCACGGCACGGACAGGATTGCGGTGCATTTTAATAGCGTCCTTATAATATGTGGCATTTTCGTATTTGGTGTAGATTTTCTTTATAAGGCCTTCGGCAAGCTTACTGCCTGCTCTTTTATAGCCTGCAGAATAGTCGGAGCTGTGACAGACAAGACAGGGAAGACCGCTTTTATTGATAGTATCGATATGATCCTTTACCAAAAGATCGAGAACCATAACACCCTTTGAATGAACCAGCTCTATCTGCTCCTTGAGATAGTCTGCTCCCATAAGAGGATGAACAAAGCTGGTGATTACGCCTATCTGATTAAGTGCATAAAAAGCAATAACGCTCTGCATGGTAGTAGGCATAAAAATAGTGTAGACATCGCCCTTTTTCAGTCCGAGCCCCTTCTGGAAATAGGCAGCAAGATCGCTTATATCTCTGAAAATTTCACTTCTCAGATAATCAATACCGAAATGCTGCATCATATTTACATCATCATAGCGGGATGTACAGTACTCCAGATATTCAAAGCAATTAAGATTATTCGGTGCAGGTAACATATTTTTTCTCCTTCCGCCATAAAAGTATTTTAATTCTTCATTGTTATTTTTAGACTGTTCGTTTTAAAATAATGTTAAAATAATCGCCTCCAAAAAATTTTTAAAAAACCTTTTTAAAAGATCACACATTACTTTAATATTCGCAAAAACAACTTTCTTATTTATAAAGCAAAGCAGGCAGCTGATGCAGATTTTTAATCGATACTTATGTTTTTATTATAGCAATTCAGAAAAATAAGATTGTTAAATAGTTTGAGATTTAAAAATAAAATACCGTTAAAATTTTAAACTGACATTAAAAATTTGCAGAAAAATATGTCCGAAATATACATCTGTATACAAAAAAGAGAGCCTAACGCCGGCATCCCATAAGGCAGTATTTCTTTAAAATGTGAAATAATTTCACAATAACGCGTTAAAAATCACCGATATGCGTCAGCATTATCGGTGATTTTCGCCTTTTCTTGCAAAGTTATTTCGCATTTTAAAGTGTTTCGCA
>JAFSDF010000155.1 GCA_017436375.1 Clostridia bacterium
ATACGGGGATGAAAGGATTTCGACGGGGGTTTTGAAGCACGATAAGCGGGTAGCGCTGTGGCAATCGCTTTAAAAGGTCACAAACTTAAAAATAACTGACAACAATACAGTTTTAAAGGCTGCGTAACGCGGCCCGTCTTGGTTAAGAGTACTGCGGCTTAACTAAAGGCGTCGATCAGCAGTGAACATGAACGGCAAAGCATCCTCGTATGCCGTCACGCATCAGAGGATACTGAGTTTTCAAGCCTGTCATTCGGCGTGAAAATAAGGGAATGCTAAAAGACTGACTGCACCCGGAGAAAGTTGTGTGAATGGATTTTCGGACGCGGTTTCGATTACCGCCATCTCCACCAAAGAAGAGTCAGACGAACACCTACTATTTCTTCACAGGCGGCTTCGCCGTGAGAGTGGAAATCTGACAGAAAGAGAAGCACCAAGGTTAGGAATAGCCTTGGTGCTTTTGTAGTTAACAAAAACCTCCCTGCATCACACAGGGAGGTCATTATTATTCTCATCTTAAATTACTGCTTAGCGCCCTTATCAAACTTTTCGAGTACCTTTACACTTGCGGCGAAGCAATCTGCAAGACACTTGGGATTAAGTGCTTCGGGAGTGTCGAGACGGGTGTGATAGAAATCGGGAAGTGCGTGGTTGAGAGCTGTAATACCTGTAGCACGCATACCCTCCTGAGCAAATGCTGCTGAGTCTGTAGCACCGCCGAGAGGAGGAACAAAGCCCTTCTTACAGGGAATGTTCAGTTCTTCACAGGCTTCCATAAATAGGTCGCCTACATCCTTATCTGTCTTGACGGTAGCATTAAGGTCACGGTAGTTTACCATCAGCTGTTCACTCTGTGTGATGGTGTCATAGGAATACACAAAGGTGGGAACATCCTTCATTTCATCCTTGTGCTTTGCGGCCCAGGCCTTAGCACCGCGAAGACCTGCTTCCTCAGAGCCTGTGCATACTACACCGATTTCTGTGTTTTCCAGCTCGATGCCTTCATCCTTGAGAGCCTTAAGGATAGCCAGACCGATGTAACAGCCTGAAAGGTTATCGTTAGCACCGTCAACTATCTTGTTTCTGTTCCACATAAAGTAGAGACCAAACCAGAAGGGTGTAAATACGAGAGCGATAAGACCGAGTGTTTTGGCAAGACCGGGATTGCTTTCAAATGCACCTGCAAGCTTTGCGATAGCGATAGCAAGGGTATAGAAGGCACCGATAAAGCATAAGATCATATGAATGTCGAAGCCGAGATATGTAAACTTATACTTGAAGGGCCATTCCCATGCGGCGTCGGGATGACCGTTAAAGATGATGCGACGCTTAACCTCGCCTGTAGGCTTTTTAAAGCCCGCAACATTGTGACCTGTTTCTTCCTTGAAAACCTTGTCTACAGTCTTTTTATAAAGGCCGAACTGAAGCACGCAGAGAGTAAGACCCACTGCGATAAAAACGATGGAAAGAACGGGCATAAAGAAATAGGAAATGAGTGCAAGGAAGCAGCAAGTGATAGTGAAATAAATCCAGCCGTAGAAGGAGCCGGGGTTTTCCTTGAAGCCTTCAACCTCTACTCTCTCACAGCCAAGCTCTTTCATTGTCTCGCCTATATATTCACAGGAAAGCTTTTCACCCTCAGAGCCGGGGCCTCTTTTGGGAAGCTTAGTACAGATATGGGTGATTTCATCAACCATAAACTGCGCATACTTGTCTTTTTTGTCAATGATGCTTTGTAAATTCATAAATCCTTCTCCTTTGATATTTTTTACCTAATAATTCTAACACAAAGGAGAAGGATTTTTATTAATATTCTGTTAACTGTTAACATTGTTTACTTTTTTCGGCAAAAGTTTTCTGAACTGTCTTGCCTTATGAAGATAAATGATAATAAGAGGTATATCCGCCAGAAGCCATGCCGCAGGTCCTGCATAGCAAACCGCATCAAAACCGAGAACAGGAGTAAGAATAAAGGCTATGGAAAGTCTGCCGAAAAGCTCACCGAGACCTGCCACAGAGTTAGCATAGGTAAAGCCGAGCCCCTGCAAGGTATTGCGCATTACAAAAAGAACAGCGACAAGGCTGTAGCACTGTGCGATGGCAAGAATATATCTTGACGCAGCAGCCATAATTTCCGGACTTTCCTCCGTAAGAAAGAGAGACACCACAGGCCCGCTGATAGTATAAAGCGTGATGCTCATAATAACGGAAATACCTACATCCAGAAGAAAGATTTTCTTTACCGACGAAAGAATCCTCTCATAGTTTTTCGCGCCGTAATTCTGGCCGACAAAGGTCTGATTTGCCACGCCGAGCCCTGACATAGGTATATTGGTAAGCTGCTCTACCCTGCCTGCCGCAGTAAAGCCAGCGATTACGGAGGTACCGAAGGAATTTACCACACTCTGCAGACACATAGAGCCGATGGATGTAACCGTAAACTGCAAGGAAACGGGAATGCCGAGCTTAATCTGTCTCCACGCCGTGCGCCTGTCTATCCGTAAATCCTGCCTCGTGATGCTCACCTGACGGTTAAACTTCATCACATAAAGTCCGTTCAGACTGCAGGCAACTATATGGGAAATCAGCGTAGCCACAGCGGCACCCTCAACTCCCCAATGAAACTCTTTAACGAAAAGCAGGTCGAGAAAGAAATTTACCGCCACGCTGACACAGAAAAAATACAGAGGCTTTTTACTTTCACCCACACTTCGTGAAATAGCGGTGAAATTATTTGATAGCATCTGAAAGGGTATACCGTAGTAAAGTATATTTATATATGCCGAGGCAAGACCGATAATCTCGTCTGGAGTACCGATTAAACGGAGCAGAGGGAAAGACAGTATGTGAGATGTAACCACCAAAACAAGGCCAATCAGAAGAGCAAGACATATACTGCTCCCTGCATAATGTGAAAGCTTTTTCTTGTCTCCCTCACCGAAGGCGTGAGCCACGGGAATAGAAAAACCACTGGTCAGCCCTAATGCCGCACCGACGATAAAGGAGCCGATGGGGCCCACAGAGCCCACAGCCGCCAGTGCATCGGAGGAGACATATCTGCCCACTATTATATTGTCAACAAGGCTGTAATTATACTGCAGCATCGAGGAAGCCATAATAGGCAGAGCGAAACGGATAACGCTTTTGAGCGGACTTCCCGTAAGCATATTAATGTTGTGTTTTTTCATTGTATTTCACTTTCCGTAACAAAAATAAACATAATGATTATACTGCACTTTATTCTGTTGTCAAGACATATTATTAATTTTAATAAATTCCTCTCTGTCACCCTACCCGTCATCTTGAGCGGAACTCTTCCACCGCTGCCGCAGTCCCCCTTTTCTCCGAAACCGGAACCCTTTTGTCCGTTCCGCTGTCACAGACATTTCCCCTAACAGGGCAATAACCTTTCAGGGACGGCATAAATATCTTTCACATTCGTTCAGAATGTCAAAACAAAAGCCTCCCCTTGATTTAAGGGGAGGTGGATTTGCTAAGCAAAGACGGAGAGGTTATTTAACCTTCACACTCTTAACCGAGCTGTAGGCTCCGTAGATTTTCTTACCGCTTACTATCTTATAGGCTCTGACCTTTACATAATATTTCTTGCCCTTTTTGAGCTTCTTAACAGTAGTTTTCTTGGTCTTTGCCTTTTTGATTGTAACCTTCTTTGTGGTCTTTGAGGTGAACTTCTTTGAGGTGGAGTATACTACCTCATAGCCTGTGGCGCCGCTGACGGTTTTCCAGGTGGCGGTGAGTTGTTTAGAGCCTGCTGTGAGCTTAGAAAGAGTCACCTTAGCAGGAACTATTTCGTAGGTCAGCTTCTTCGTTCCGCTGTATTTACCCTTGAAGGTTACCGTTACGGTATATTTACCGATAGACTTTCTCTTTTTCGGGTAGGTTACTGTATAATCGGAGCCCTTCTTAAGAGTTTTACCCTTACTGTCCTTTACCGTTACGGAGGGTGTTTTGGTTTTTCCGTTGTAGGTGTAGGTGGTGGCAGACAGCTTGATTGCCTTCGGATAATAGATTATAGATGTTGATTTTACAGCACCGCAGACAGTGCATTTGGTGACTGTTTTGCCGTTCTTTTTGAGAGTGGCTTTGGTTGTGGCGGTTTTGTAGGTATGGGATTTCTTTGCTATTACATTCTGCTTTTTGATAACGGTTTTACAAACAGAACAGTGTGAGCCTTCGGTGAGGCCTGTTTTAGTGCAGGTGGCGGCAACTGCTTTGTCGGTGACAACAATATGATTCCCTGTTGCCTTTATGACTTCAGTATAGCTTTTAACACATAGCTGACAATAACGCATTATCTGACCATCGCTTCCACAGGTTACCTCACTTAACACTGCTAATTTAATCGATGAAGGATGTGTGCAGGACTCACTGTAACCCATTGTAACCGTAACCATAGTACCCGTTAATTCATGTAACGAAATCCTAAGGTAAACTTTTTCACCTGCATCAAAATTATAATACCTTGAACCGTCGCTGTTTTTAGCGAACATATATTCAAAGTTTTCGTCTACTATCATCCATGTTGCGTCAACTTCCTCATTTATTTTAAAGCTGTAAACGCCTTTTTTTATTGCGGTAAAAGAGAGATAAACCTCGTCCTGTGCTTTTATAAAGATTTCATTTTTACCATTGATTTCTATATCATTTGTTGTTCTTTTACAGCTTTCACAGATAGCATTACAGTCCTTGTCGACATGCTTTATGGCATTTTCTTTACCACAGTAGCATTTTGAATAAGAACAGTAACCGCCTTTTTTATCCATAGCTTTGTATTCATGAGTATGAATAGTTTCAATATCAACAAAGGTTAAACCATATTCTTTAGCAAAGCTTTCCGCTGTAGAACCGACAAATCCGTAAATTCTCTGAGTATAGTTAAAGCCGCAATCTTTTTCGAAGCGACAATCGGTACTGAAGATTACAATATCCTTGAGATTTTTGCACCCTAAAAACACATCAGCATCAATTGAAGCTACACTGTAAGGAATTGTTATACTCGTAAGACTTTCGCAATTGCGAAATGCAACATAATTTATTGAAGTTACACTATCAGGGATAGTTATACTCGTAAGACTTGTGCAACCAAAAAATGTGCACCATTCTATTGATGTAACACCATCAGGAATTTTTACATTCGTAAGACTTTCGCAATATAAAAATGCACGATAACCTATTGAAGTTACACTGTCAGGTATTCTTATGCTCTCAAGACCTGTGCAATTATAAAATGCATCCTCGCCAATTGAGGTTACTCCGTCAGGCAAATAAACGTCCTTAACATAGTACAAATCTTTAAAAGCACTTACAGATATATTTGTGCAGCCACTTTCTACTACAATATGAAAAATATATTTATAGTACTGATTCCACGGAGCGGCATAAGAACTGAACGAATGCATACTACCGTTACAGTTAACAGTCAGAGTACGGGTGAGCTTATCTATACTATAGGAAAGCTTCCCGTTGACCTTTTCAGAAATAATATTTTCTTCAGGAACTTCGGAATTAAGATATGCATAAGGTTGATTGTTATTCTGTGCCCATGTAAGAGCATAGCTTCCTTTATTAGCTATAATCATTGTATTATCAACAAAATTATACGAGCCTATTAATGTTACACTGTCAGGAATTGTAATGCTTATAAGGCTGTCGCAATAGTAAAACGCTGAATCACCTATACTTACCACTTGTTTTTCATCAATCAGCGATGGAACAACAAGTTCAGCGTCGTCACCTGAATAACCAATAATTTCCACCGTTTCATCATCAACCACAACATACTCATAATTGCCCCACGTTTCCGCGCTCGCCGAAAAAGCCAAACAAACCATAGCTGTCATAACAACAGCTGCAAGCAAAAAGATTTTCTTAAAGGTAGTTTTCATTATAATTCCTCCCGAAATATAAAAAGTGCGCCATTGAGACGCACCGAAAAATGCATCTCATTTGCTGCGACACAAATTAAACAAATATCAAATTACGGATATAGTTAAATAAGAGAATGCACTTTTACCTAGTTATTCTCCGTATTTGATATTTAATTTATGTCGCAAGAATAATTTACCACAACAGAGATAAAAAATCAAGAGAAAAAGAAAAAACAGCCTACTTTCGTAGACTGTCTGATGTACCTTCAAAACTAAACAAAGGAAGGAAAGAAAAGAGGAAATGTAGTAGATTGAACCAAGTTAATATGGTCAAGCCCTCGACCTATTAGTATTGCCTAGCTGAATGCATCACTGCACTTACACATGCAACCTATCAACCTCATAGTCCTTGAGGGG
>JAFSDF010000011.1 GCA_017436375.1 Clostridia bacterium
GGGTAAGGAGCATAAAATTTACGACGAGCTTCTTTTGGACAGTGCCGACACCTGTGACGGAGACCGCTTCACGGATGTGGACATTATCGAGGGACTCACACCCGAGGAAAAGTTCGAATACTTCCGTAAGGAGCTTTCCAAGTGCATCAGATGTAATGCCTGCCGTAATGTATGCCCCGCCTGCTCCTGCAGAATGTGTGACTTTGACTCAAACAAATTCGACTCCGAGCAGAAGGCAAATGTGGATCCCTTTGAGGAGAGTATGTTCCACATCATCCGTGCCTTCCATGTAGCGGGCAGATGCACCGACTGCGGTGAGTGCAGCCGTGTATGTCCCCAGGGTATTCCCCTTCATCTTTTCAACAGAAAGTTCATCAAGGACATCAACGAATACTACGGTGAATACATCGCAGGTGAGGATGCGGAAACCAAAGGTCCTCTTACGGATTACACCTTAGTTGACCTGGAACCGGGCGAAAGGAGATAAGAAAATGAAAAAGCTTTTGAAATCAGATCTTAACGCTCTTTTAAAGCTCCTCAGTGAAAAGGAGAGAGTTTATCTCCCCGTTTCCTGTGCAGGTCAGACAAACTACGCTATATATAATGAAAACAGCAGAGTTGACCTTGACACTCTTAAAACCGTTAAAAGTGCTAAGGAGGTTTTCTTCCCTCAGAGCGAAACCCTCTACACAGTGACCAAGGAAAACAAAAAAATCCGTATCACACAGGAGGAGCTCGAAAGCGAGGAGTTTGTTCTCTTTGGTGTAAGAGGCTGTGATGTTAAGGGCATCGAGGTGCTCGACAGAGTATTCCTTTCAGAGCCCGTTGACTCCTTCTACAAGGCGAGAAGAGACCACGGTGTTATCGTGTCCTACGCCTGTAATGAGCCTGAGGAAAGCTGCTTCTGTAAGGCCTTCGGCATCGACTGTGCCGAGCCTGCAGGTGATGTTACCGTTTACGACTGCGGCGATTATTACTTCTGGAATGCGAAAACCGAAAAGGGTGAGGCACTCACTGAAAAATGCGCCGGTCTTCTTTCCGATGCAGAGGATACACCCGTAAAGGAAAAGCAGGAGGAAATCAGAAAAATCGTTTCCCTTCTTCCTTATATGAATATCTCGCTTGACTCCTGGCACGGCGGAGCTACAGATGAAAAGTTCAATTCTACCCTCTGGGCAGACCTTTATAAGCCCTGTATCGGATGCGGTACCTGTACCTTTATCTGTCCCACCTGTCAGTGCTATGACCTTAAGGACTATGAGGCCAAAAACGGTATTCAGAGATACAGATGCTGGGACTCCTGTATGTATTCTGACTTTACTATGATGGCTCACGGTAATAACAGAACCAGCCAGATGCAGCGCTTCCGTCAGAGATTTATGCATAAGCTTGTTTACTTCCCCGCCAATAATGACGGAATGTATTCCTGTGTAGGCTGCGGCAGATGTGTGGACAAATGCCCCGCATCAACCAATATCATTAAGGTTATCAAGGCCTTTGAAAAAGAGGAGGGCGTAAAATAATGTGCGACTGTAACTGTCATCAGAATTATAAGCTTGACACCCTCGTACCTATGGTCGGTGTCATCACGGATATCCGTCAGGAAACTCCCGACGTAAAAACCTTCAGAGTCAATGCTCCCGAGGGCGGTAAGCTTTTTGAGCATATGCCCGGTCAGTGTGCTATGCTTTACGCACCCGGTATCGGTGAGGCTATGTTCTCCATTACCTCCTCACCCACCAATAAGGAATATCAGGAATTCAGCATCAAAAAGTGCGGTGTTCTTACGGACTATCTCCACGACCTTCAGGTAGGTGACGAAATCACCGTAAGAGGTCCCTACGGTAATGCTTTCCCCGTGGAAACAGACCTCAAGGGCAAGGACCTTCTCTTTGTAGCCGGCGGTATCGGTCTGGCTCCCCTTCGCTCCGTTATCAATTATGTTTTAGATAACCGTGAAAACTACGGCAAGGTAGATATTCTTTACGGCTCACGCTCTGCCGACGACCTTGTTCAGCTAAAGGAAATCAAGGAAAAGTGGATGAATGCCAAGGATGTAAATGTTTACCTTACCATCGACAGACCTCAGGACGGCTGGGACGGCCATGTAGGCTTCGTTCCCTCTTATCTCAAGGAGCTGGAGCTTTCCTGTGACAAAACTGTTCTTGTCTGCGGTCCGCCGATTATGATTAAGTTCGTTCTTGCCGCCCTTACGGATATGGGCTTTTCCAAGGAGCAGGCATATACCACACTCGAGCTTCGTATGAAATGCGGCGTAGGTAAATGCGGCCGCTGCAACATCGGCTCCAAGTATGTTTGCAAGGACGGCCCCGTTTTCCGCTGTGACGAAGTAGACGAATTACCCGACGAGTATTAATCTGGAAAGGACATCATAAATTATGAGCAATTTAGTTAATGTATATTTTTTCGGTAAAAAGTATGAAGTACCGGGCGATATGACCATTATGACCGCTATGGAATATGCAGGCTACACTCTTTCGAGAGGCTGCGGCTGCCGTCACGGCTTCTGCGGTGCCTGTGCCACCATTTACAGAATCAAGGGCGATAACACCCTTAAAACCTGTCTTGCCTGTCAGAAGCAGGTAGAGGACGGAATGTATGTAGCCTCCATTCCCTTCTTCCCCACAGATAAGAGAACCTACTCCATCGATGAAATCAGACCCACAGAAAAGATTATGATGGAGCTTTATCCCGAAATTTACAGCTGTATCGGCTGTAATGCCTGTACTAACGCCTGTACTCAGGACCTTAATGTAATGCAGTACATCGCTTATGCACAGAGAGGCGAATATGAAAAGTGTGCCGAGGAATCCTTTGACTGCGTAGCCTGCGGCTGCTGCAGTGTGAGATGTCCGGCAGAAATCTCTCATCCTATGGTTGGTCTACTGGCCAGAAGACTCGTCGGTAAGTACATCGCTCCCGAAACCGAGCATCTTAAGACGAGAGTCGAGGAAATCAATGAGGGCGCTTATGATGAGCTTATCGAACAGATTATGGGTAAGCCCATCACTGAGATGAAAGAGCTTTACAATACCAGAGAAATCGAGAAATAAGGAGGGAAAAGAAGTGTTTACAGCTGATATGCTTGAATCAATTAAAAAAGTAGAAGCAACCAGAGAAGAAAGAATGAAGACAGAGCCTCGCAGAATGACTGCTGAGGAAAAGGATGCCCTTCTTAAGGAATATCATCCCGACTACCGTGAAGACGGCTTCGCCGAAATCAAAATCGGCCCCAACAAGGGACAGAAGGCTCCCAAGGAGCTTACTGACCTTATCCATTCAAACAGCAGACTTTTAAAGGACAAGGTCGATATTACAAAGGTAGACTATGAAACCGATGTTCTCGTTATCGGCGGCGGCGGTGCAGGCTCATCTGCGGCTATCGAGGCCAACGAGGCAGGCGCCGATGTAATGATCGTAACCAAGCTCCGTATCGGTGATGCCAACACTATGATGGCTGAGGGCGGTATTCAGGCAGCCGACAAGGAAAACGACTCTCCCGTACAGCATTATCTTGATGCCTTCGGCGGCGGTCATTTTGCCGCCAGACCCGAGCTTCTCAGAAGACTCGTTATGGAGGCTCCCGACGCTATCAAATGGCTCAACGACCTCGGAGTAATGTTCGATAAGGACGAGGACGGCAGAATGGTTACCACTCACGGCGGCGGTACATCAAGAAAGAGAATGCACGCCTGTAAGGACTATTCGGGTGCAGAGATTATGAGAAACCTCCGTGACGAGGTGCTTAACAGACAGATTCCCGTTATCGAGTTTACCTCTGCAGTAGAGCTTATCAAGGACGATAAGGGACAGGTAGCAGGTGCAGTTCTTCTCAATATGGAAACAGGCGACTATCTGGTAGCCAAGGCAAAGACAGTAGTTATCGCCACAGGCGGTGCAGGCAGACTTCACTATCAGAATTTCCCCACCTCAAACCACTACGGTGCTACAGCTGACGGCCTTATCCTCGGCTACAGAGCAGGCGCACCTCTGCTTTATCAGGACACTATCCAGTATCACCCCACAGGTGTTGCTTATCCCTCACAGCTTTTCGGTGCTCTCGTAACGGAAAAGGTTCGTTCACTGGGTGCTATGCTTGTAAATAAAGACGGTGAGGCTTATGCTCATCCTCTGGAAACCAGAGACGTTTCCGCATCAGCAATTATCCGTGAATGTGCCAACGGTAAGGGCGTCGAAACTCCTCTCGGCAGCGGTGTATGGCTTGACACACCGATGATCGAAATTCTCGGCGGTGAAGGCACCATCGAAAAGAGAATCCCCGCTATGCTCCGTATGTACCTCAATTACGGTATCGATATGAGAAAGGAGCCCATCCTCGTTTATCCCACCCTTCACTATCAGAACGGCGGTCTGGAAATCGGCGGTGACGGCTTTACCAAGGCTATCCCGAATCTTCTCGTAGCAGGCGAGGCTGTAGGCGGTATCCACGGCAGAAACAGACTTATGGGTAACTCACTTCTCGACATCATCGTATTCGGCAGAAATGCAGGTAAGGCTGCAGCTAAGAAAGCCAAGACCGTAGAGCTCGGTGAGATGAATCTCGACCATATAGACGCTTATGCCAAGGAATTAGAGGAAGCAGGCATCGCAACCAATGAGGTTTCTCCTCTCCTTCTTCCCAAATACGCAAGACACGAAAGATAAGGGGGTAACTACCAATGCGCGAAATCAGCACAGATATTATCAGAGACACTATTGAAAGGCTTTGTATCGAAGCTAACTGTCATCTTCCCGGTGATGTAAAATGTGCCATCGAATCCTGCCGTAAGTGCGAGGACGGACTTATCGCACAGGGTATTTTAGATGACATTATCAAAAACTATGAAATCGCTGACGAGGAGAATGTGCCTATCTGTCAGGATACAGGTATGGCCTGTGTATTCCTCGAAATCGGTCAGGATGTACACATCGTAGGCGAAAACCTCGCCGATGCCGTTAACGAAGGCGTACGCAGAGGCTACGATAAGGGCTATCTCCGTAAGAGCGTGGTTAAGGATCCCATCAGACGCGGTAACACAGGTGACAATACACCCGCTATGCTCTATACTGAAATCGTTCCCGGCGAAAACATCAAAATCACCGTAGGCCCCAAGGGCTTCGGCAGTGAAAATATGAGCGCCATCCGTATGTTCAAGCCCTCGGCCGGTCTTCAGGGCATCAAGGATTTCATCATCGAAACCGTAGAAACAGCAGGTCCCAACCCCTGTCCTCCCATGGTAGTAGGCGTGGGCATCGGCGGTACCTTCGACAAGGCGGCTCTTTTAGCCAAAAAGGCACTTATGAGACCTATCGATTCCGAAAATCCCGATCCCTACTATGCAGACCTTGAAAAGGAAATGCTCGAAAAAATCAATGAGCTCGGCATCGGACCTCAGGGCTTCGGCGGCAAGACCACAGCCATCGGTCTGAATATCGAGACTCTGCCCACCCATATCGCAGGTATGCCCTGTGCCATCAACATCAACTGCCATGTAACTCGTCATCAGTCGGAGGTAATCTGAAATGGAAAAGAAAATTACATTACCCCTCACAGAAGAAATCGCTAAGTCTCTCAAAGCAGGCGACAGAGTTCTCCTCACAGGTATCATCTACACCTCGAGAGACGCAGGACACAAGAGAATGTGTGAAGCTCTCGCCCGAGGCGAGGAATTACCCATCGATCCTATGAATGCCACTATCTACTATGTTGGCCCCACCCCTGCAAAGCCCGGTACTGTTATCGGCTCAGCAGGCCCCACAACCAGCGGCAGAATGGA
>JAFSDF010000012.1 GCA_017436375.1 Clostridia bacterium
GATGGTGTCACCGATTTCGAAAAGACAGGTCTTTACACCTGTGGTACCGATGTCGTAAGCGAGTGCGTATTTCATATTTTACATCCTTTCGGGAATTATTTATGCTCTTAATGCCGCCTTTACAAAGCGGAGAATATTTGCGACGACTACCTCATCCTTTTCGAAAATGTCATCGCCGGAATAAATTTTAAATCTTTCCTTATAGTAATCACAGGCATAGGTAAACTGAATGTTCATCAGAATGTTATCGACGAGATAAGCCGCCATACCGGGATCGATGTCCTTACGGATTTCCCCATCACGCTGTCCGTCAGCGATAACTCTTTTATATGCCTCACAGGTGATACCCTCCATCTGGGTGGCTACGGTTTCAGCCACAGCGGAATTGGTCTGACTGGTAACCACATTGTAAAGCTTTATGAGGATATGATCTCTTCTCGAGGACTCGATAGCGATTCTTATAAGCCTTTCGAACTTTTCCATAATGGGAACATCGCTGACGATAACCTCCTCCATAACAGCCTCTAAATTCTGTATGCCGTAATTGACGCTTGTTAAAAAAAGGTCTGTTTTGGTATCGAAGTATTTGTACAGTGAGCCTACGCTGACCTGTGCCTTTTTTGCGATAGTATTTATATTGGCATTTTCGAAGCCGTTGCAGGCGAATTCATTAATCGCCACGGAAAGAATTTTATTTCTTTTTTCCTCGGAAATATTATTGAAGGTAGGTTTGCAGCAAAAGTCAAGACTTCCCATATATGCTCCTGTCAAGGGTAGATTTTTAAAGTTATTCTAATGTACATTGTATCAATTTTGGTAAAAAAAAGCAAGTATAAATTAAGAGGTGAAAACTATGCAAATTGCATAAAGGAACCTATTCGGCTTTGCTCCGCAAAGAGAAGAGGTTTTCCTTACAAAAAAAGCACGGTTTCCCGTGCTTTTACTGCTTTTCAGAAATTGAATCCGCTGTAGCCCCAATGTTCAAATTCATTATACTTGACATAAAAGAATTATTACATTCTGTCCATAGCCGTGCTGTTCATCACGAAGCGGAGAACATTGGCGGCAGTTCTCTGCATTTCTCCCAGAGTGATACCGCCTTCCTTGCCGTAGGAAGCTAAAAGTGTGCCGTCGGGCTTTTTGTTTTTACCTGTTCTTCCGCCGCCGGGCATAAGCACATCAACCTGTGCTCTCACTCTGTATGCCTGGTCCTCCATAATGGGGAATTCCTGGCTCTTTGACTTTCTCATCCACCAGTCGGTCATAACATTACCCGTGTAGCCCCATTCGCCTCTGAGAATAAGAGTGCATAGCTCGTAGTTATAATGTCCCCATACACCGTTTATGAGGTTATATGAGGTCATAATGTTTTTCGGCTGTGCTTCCTTTACGCAGATTTCGAAGCCGCGAAGATAAATTTCACGCAGAGCTCTTTCGGATACTCTCGAGTCGTTACCGTTACGGTTGAACTCCTGATTGTTACAGGCATAGTGCTTCGGGCAGGCTGATTTGCCGTTTCTCTGGACACCTCTTACATAAGCGGCAGCTATTTTACCGCAGAGATAGGGATCCTCGGAGAAGTATTCGAAGTTTCTGCCGCAGAGAGGATTTCTGTGTATGTTCATACCGGGAGCGAGAAGAATATCCGTTCCTCTGTCAGCCATTTCCTCGCCGAGCTTAGCTAAAAGCTCCTCGGTAAATTCCTCATCAAAGGTAGAAGCAAGGAGTGTGCCGATGGGAATGAGTGAGCAGGAGGCGGAAAGACGGATGCCCGAGGGACCGTCGGTGGTGGTGGCGGCAGGAATACCCTTTTCACGCAGTGAGGGAAGAACACCGCCGAAGCAGCCTGCATTACCCGAAACGCCGAGAGGGCTGTTCATTATGTAGTCGCCGCGGGAAATGGCTTCGAGCTCATCAAGGCTGAGCTGTGCCACAAAGTCCTCCATAGACACTCTGCCCTCTTTCACATCAATAAGCTTATAGCCCTTATCCCCTGTGATTTCCTTACCCTCGGGAAGATTGTCTGTAATAATATTTTTAAGGTCATATTCCTTTTTGAATACAGGCTTTTTGTCGATATAATATCTTCCGCCTTTTATTGCGGCTGTCACTATTTCAAAGCTCTCTCTCGGTGCTGCTACCTGTGAAAGTGCCTTATAGAGAATTGTTTCCTCTGCTGTCCATTCAAAGATCTTTACGGCATCTCTTACATTGTCACCTGCGGCAAAGCCGTAGGTACCCTTTTCGATTACATAAGAGGACTTATAGCCTGTCTTGCCCTGCTCGTCATAGGAGGAGAGAGAATACTTCGAAACGAAAAGTGTAAGCTTTTCCTTTTTGCCCTTTGCCAGTACCTTCGTCTTTTTGAAAGCAACCAACTCACGGTAGGGATTACCGAGAACACCGCAGGGCTTTTCCACATAAAGCTGCGGAGCATACGCGGATGCGTGTTCGCCCTTATTCTTTACCTCTAAGATAAACTCGAAGCCGTCCGCCTTTTCTTCGGCAGAAACAAGCTTAGTTTCAAAGTCACCGTAGGTAAGACCGAAGCCGAAGGGGTAAAGGACTCTGTTCTTTGAGAAGGTTTCAAAATAGCGGTAGCCTACATAAATATCCTCAGTGTAGTAGTTATATTCCTTATTTCCGAAATCGCCCGCCGAGGGGAAATCCCCGTACTCTTTAGCTATAGTAGCGGGAAGCTTACCTGAGGGTGATACCTTACCGCAGAGAAGATCTGCCACGGCATTACCGCTTTCCATACCGCCCTGCCATACTATGAGAACAGCTGAAATCTTATCACCGAACTGCTCAAGGAAGCTTAAATCCATAACACAGCCGATATTGAAAAGCACTACGGTCTTATCAAATACACCCGTTACACTCCTAAGCATGGATATTTCTTCGTCAGTAGCATAGTAGCTGCCCTTTTCCAGAGCATTTTCTCTGTCTTCACCGCTTGAACGGCCGATAACTACGACAGCAGTGTCACCTGTGGCTCTCTTTGCGAAATCTTCACCTACAGGCATTTCGGGATAAAATCGCGGCCAATGTCCCCAGAAGCCGTGGTCAACAGGATTTCTGTCACACCATTTCTCGTAAAACTCTGCCGTCTCCTCGTCAAGGACTAATTTTTCACAGTTTCTGATACCCTCGATAAGGTTAACAGCATAGGGCTTATTCACATCACCACCCGAGCCGTAGCCCGTGTAGAACCAATCTCTTTGCACTCTGCCGAAAAGAGACACACAGGAGCCCTCCTTTAAGGGAAGAACACCGTCATTTTTCAGAAGCACGGCACCCTTTGCGGCGGCGGCTCTGAGAAGCTCGGGCATACCCTCGGTGATTATCTTTTCTGCCGCGCTTCTCTGCTGCTCAGCCTGTGAAAGGGAGTTGATTTTGGTGTAGACCTTACCTACTACGGAAAAGGCCGCGTCTTTGATTTTGCTCATAATTTTTCTCCTTTTAATCTTTATCGAATATTTGCTTGAATTTATGTCGGTTAATTTCATTGACGATAACGGAAACACAGGTAATGCCGACACATATACCCGCCGCCACCTGTAGCATGGAAATAAGCTCGCTGTCAAATGCCTCCATATTACCCGCTACAAAATGATAGGTGGTGTTGTACAGTCTGCCTCCGGGGATAAGAGCGATTATGGAGCAGGCTAAAATAGGTGTGGTGGGAGCCTTCATTACTCTCGCCATAATTTCCGCATATACGGTGGCGAACAGTGACGGAAGAAAGTTCTGAAAAAAAAGATTATCCGTAATACTGACACACCATAAATAAACGGCTGTTACCAGAAGTCCTCCCACAGCACAGCAGAAAACTCTGCTTTTATTTGATTTAAACAGAATAGAAAAGCCGACGGTGCCTATAACTCCCGAAATGAGAAGAGTAAATATTTCATTTAAATCCATTCTTACACCCCCAGAAGCCCCGAAATATAAATGGGTATGGCAAAGCCTACTGCTATGGAAAGAGCCAGTATTACCGACTCCAGAAGCCGCAGGATTCCCGACATCAGGTCACCGCAGAGCATTTCTCTTACGGAGTTTGTCATCATAAGACCGGGAATGAGAAGCATTATATTACCTATCATAATCATATCCGCATTAGTGCCGAAGCCGATATACACGAAGAAAATCGCCATAGCACCCGAAAGTGCTGAGGTAAGTGCCGTAAAGAAAAGACGGCTGGCACCCGTAACCTTCACGAAGGAATTGAAAAAATAAATCATTACGGAAACCGGCATAGTAGCAATACCGTCCATGAGCGTTCCGCCGAAAAATACGGCAAAGCCTGCCGAGGCGAGCATATAACCTAAAAGAACTATGGGATTAAAGAGCCTTGACGGCACCATAATTTTTTCAAGCTCCGCTCTTGCTTCCTCTGTGTCGGGTTTTTCGGCACATATTTTACGGGAAAGAGCGTTGAGCTGCTCGAGCTTATCGAAGTTAATGGAATAAGAATAAATACGCCTGGTCTGAGTGTGTGTTCTTCCGCCCTCATCGGCTACCGTGGCGGTAATCATCGAAACGACGGAAAAAACCTCTGTGCTTTTCATACCGTAGGCATATCCTATACGGGTTACGGTTTCCTCCACCCTGTTGATTTCGGCACCGCATTTAATCATACTTTTGCCCAGGTCCAGAGCAAGGGAAAGCACCCTTTCCGTTCGGCTTCTGTCATAATCAGTGTTCATATTTTCCCTCTTTACACGCGTTGTAAGTCTACTGTGTAGCATTTTAATTATAATACCCCAAAGAGATAAAAGTCAAGGTGTATTCGTAAAGGAAGTGTGAAGAAAGCTCCCGACCGTACTGACAGATGAAAAGCTGCTTCATATCTTGCTTTTTCAGATGGGTACAGGTATAATGGTAAAAAAGCTTACGGGAGATATACTATGCTTAAAAATGTAAAAGCCTTCATAAAAAAAGAGCCTGTTTTCTTTATCTCTGCCCTGTGCGCGGTAATCACGGTGTTTTTCGTACCGCCGGATAGAGAATACCTCGGCTACATAGATTTCCGTGTCCTCGCCATTCTGCTGTGCCTTATGGCTGTGGTGGCAGGCTTCAAAAAGGCAGGTATTTTCAATGCCCTTACATACAGGCTCCTGAAAAGCACAAAAAAAGGAAGATTTCTCGGTGCCGTTCTCGTTATGCTCCCCTTCTTTTCCTCAATGCTTGTAACCAACGATGTGGCACTGATTATCTTTATTCCCTTCACTATTTCTCTGCTGACAAGGCTCGGCTGTAAAAAAAGTATAATTCCGCTGACAGTGATGCAGACCGTAGCGGCTAATCTCGGCAGTATGGCCACTCCCGTGGGAAATCCGCAGAATCTCTTTATCTATTCAGCCTTTGACCTTTCAGCAGGTGAATTTTTCGGTGTTACACTCCCTCTTACGGCTGTGAGCTTCTTTTGTCTGCTGGTCGGATCTCTTTTTCTTCTTCCCGACAGACTCGAAATGGGTGAGCTGAAAAAGGAGACAGTCAATGACAAAGTTTTTCTCGGCGTATGTGTGGCTCTTTTCGCGCTCTCACTTCTGACGGTGTTCAGAGTTCTCCCCTATCAGCTCGTAACGGTAATTACCGTTATCACTATTCTGTTTTTAAGCCGTGACCTTTTCAGGGAAATCGATTTTATGCTTCTGCTGACCTTCATTTGCTTTTTCGTCATTTCCGAAAACTTGGGCAGAATAGAGGAAATCCGCACCCTCCTGCAGTCTCTGCTCGAAAAAAGCACTCTGTTTACCTCTGCAGGAGCCAGTCAGATAATAAGTAATGTGCCCGCCGCCGTGCTTCTGTCAGCCTTTACGGATAACTGGAAAGAGCTTTTGGAGGGCGTGAATATCGGTGGTCTCGGTACCCCCGTAGCATCTCTGGCGAGTCTTATCACCCTTAAGTTTTATCTTAAAGCTCCCGACGCGAAGCTTATGAAGTTCCTCGCTGTGTTTACAGCGGTAAATGTGGCGGGACTCCTTGTGCTTCTTGTGTTTGCGATGACGATTTGATTTTGACAAGATTAAAGGACAGGTTTGAGCCTGTCCTTTAGTTATAACTATTCAGCCCTCATCGGGCAGTATTTTTCCATTAATGCTTTGGTCTTTCGGTTTTTACTTACTTTACCCTGCATAAAAAAGAGTCGTTTATCCTCGGAATAATAATTAAATTCATATGTTTTAAGCCATAAGGCTCTGTGAGACTCATAGGTAGAAATTACGTTAGGTCTGTGCTTCCAATAAATATTTTCCTTTAAGCCGAAAAAGTAATTTATCACTAATTTTTCTTCAGAGAAGGTATAGCTTACGGGAGAAGTCAGTATTAACGCAAGACCGACAGTGAGAGCAAAAACTGCGCAGAATATCCCGAAACCTTTTTCTTCAACGAAAAAGAAAAACAAGGAAAACAGCATAACTATAAAGGAATAGGCAATAAAGACTAAAACTCTCTTATTAAAAACCTTTACTTCCTCTACGACAGGCTTCATATTTTTCGCGTTTTTCTTAATGCTTTTTCTTTCAAAGTTATAAAGCCACTCAAAGGCATCGTCTAACTGCAGGCTTATTTCCTCACAGATATCCTCAGCAGTTTTTTCATCGAAGCACTGCACCAATTCCCACTTTTCAGGCGGAATGAAGGTTTCTGCCCTATTTTCGGGAATATCCTCATAAAATCCGTCGGACAATTTATATACATCACGGTAATGAAACCAACCGTCAAACATACCTTCGAGTCGGTATCTCTGGCTGGTACAGGCTCCCTCTACAGTCTTTTCATCGACCTTCGCTTTTGTATCTGAGAGATTGGTAACCTTTCTGTCGGGAAAGACTGCCGATACCTCTACTGTAAAGGATCCTCCGTATTTATTGGCATAAAAATCCACAAGCTCTATGCAGTCTTCCTTTTTCTTTTTAAAGTGGGGATATTTACCCGTAAAGCCCTGTGCCTTTAGGTCTTTGATTACGGTTTTATTTAACGCTTTGAGCATTATTTCACGGTTAGCCATTTTCTCACCTGCCTGTCACTATGCTATCAGTATATCATTAAAGTGATTCAAATGCAAGGTGAGTGCTTACCATAAAAAATAAGCACCCACAGGGAATGTGGGTGAAGGGAGATAATACTATAATCGGGTGCGGGTGTACCGCTTGCTACCTTTGCCGTCAGGCAACTTCATTGTGCCGACAGGCACACTTCATTGGCTAAGCCACTTAATTTACCGTAAGGTAACTTCATTCATTTATGTCCATCGATGAAGTTCGGTTAACACCGAAATGAAGTTTTCTCCCACTTGGTCGCAAAATGAAGTCATGTCCTTCGGACATAAATGAAAAAACCAAGTCGTAAGACTTGGTTTTTTGGAGCGGATGACGAGGCTCGAACTCGCTACCTCCACCTTGGCAAGGTGGCGCTCTACCAGATGAGCTACATCCGCAAATTTGGTGCCTCCGGTCGGAATCGAACCAACGACACGCGGATTTTCAGTCCGCTGCTCTACCAACTGAGCTACAGAGGCGTACAGAGAACTCTTTTGAATTCCCCTTAAATGGCGACCCGGAACGGGCTCGAACCGTCGACCTCTAGCGTGACAGGCTAGCGTTCTAACCAACTGAACTACCGGGCCATTGGTGGGAACAACAGGGCTCGAACCTGTGACCCTCTGCTTGTAAGGCAGATGCTCTCCC
>JAFSDF010000156.1 GCA_017436375.1 Clostridia bacterium
AAGGTTGCTTCAGTAAGCACTTCGGTACTTAACGGAGAATATACAGGTGTTTATCTTACTGACGGCAGCTCTGTCATTATTCAGTTTACCGTAGACGGTCAGAAGGTGACTAAGAGATGTGACTTCGCCGTGTCAAAGAATACGCTCTCCCTTACGGATGAAACAGGTAATACAGAGCTTTATGTCCGTGAAGGCACCTCCATCGTTACTCCCGGCTCGGGCAGTTTGGTAGGAAAATGGTCTGACAGCACAGGTATGAGCGGCTACGAGTTTAAAGAGGGCGGAGTGGTAGTTATCACTTATGTCAACTTTACCGTTCCTGTGGTGAATATTCCTATTAACGGCAGCTTTACAGGCTCATATTCCGTAAGCGGAAATAAAATAACCGTCAGCTATTCCATTTACGGAAACAGCATGGTTGACAGCTACGAATATTCCGTAAACGGAAACAGTCTTACTCTTAAGGCTGACGACGGCAATGTTTCCACCTACATAAAAAAGTGAGGACAAGACTATGACACAGCAGGAAAAGGTGTATAAGGCTCTTGATGATCTGGGTATAGAGTACAAGGTAATTCATCACGAAGCAGTATGCACTATAGAGGATATGGATGCTATGGGTATTTTTACCGACGGCGAGGTCTGTAAAAATCTCTTTCTCCGTAATGCCAACGGAAAAACACACTATGTGGTTTCCATGCTTAAGGATAAGCATCCCGATATACAGCAGGACATCAGAGGCCAGCTCGGCTGTTCAAGACTCAGCTTCGGCTCCGATGAGAGACTTTTGAAGCATCTCGGCCTCGAGCCGGGAGCTGTATCTCCCTTCGGTATTATCAACGATGAGGATGCGGATGTCAATGTGGTTCTGGACAGCGACCTTAAAAGCATTGACGGTTATATCGGCTTTCATCCTAACGACAACACAGCCTTCCTCTGGCTGAAATTCAGTGACCTTATTAAGTTCATCAAATCGAGAGGAAACGATATTTATTATATCAATGTATAAAAAATAAGAGTAACAACCGTCCGGCTGTTACTCTTTTACTTTTATCAGTCTTTATATCTTTCCATCATACCGCCCACTACATCGGGAAGGTCAGTGATGATACCGTCAACCTCTGCCTGAAGCATTTTGTCTATAAAGACGGGATCGTCTACGGTCCAGGGATTAACCATGATTCCGGCATCGTGAGCCTTCTTTACATATCCCTTATCCACGAAAAGAAACTGAGGATGGAGAGCATCGGCACCGATTGACTTTGCAAACTCTACGGGACGCCAGAACATTGATAGGGTTATAAGGTGGTTCGGGGCATAGAGGAAGCCTGTTTTACACTTAGGATCGATTTCCTTGGCTTCGACCAAAAGCTTAGGATCGAAGGAGGAAATGAGAAGTCTGTCGAAAAGACTGTGCTCCTTTACAGCCTCGATAGTCTTTTTGACGATGCCTGTTTCATTTTCCTTGGGTGATTTGATTTCGATGTTCAGAACACTGATATCGGTAGTTTCCACGAAGGATAAAAACTCATCAAGAGTGGGAATTTCCGTGCCCTGAAATTTTTTACTGAAATAGGAGCCGAAATCGTAGCTTTTAAGCTCAGCCAGAAGCTTGTCGGAAATATTTCCCTTGCCTGTGGAGGTTTCATCGATGGTGTAGTTATGACAGAGGACTACTTCTCCGTCCTTTGTGATGTGTACATCGGTTTCAAAGCCGTCAGTACCGATTTCTACAGCTCGTTTGAAAGCGTGGAGGGTGTTCTGCGGTGCATATTTATTGGCACCTCTGTGAGTAATAATTTTACATTCAGACATTTTATCACCTTGCTTTAATATTTTCCGTTAGTATTATATCACCCTGTGTATAAAAAATCAATCAATATGTACACAGTTATTATCTGTTACAGAGCATTTTTAATATTTTATTCAAAATGCTCAAATTTATTTTAAAACAGTTGACCTTTAAAAATTTTTTTGTTATTATTAATTGGAATAAAACTATGAAGGGAAGTTTTTCGCAATGATAAAAAACAGAACTGTCTTTATTCAGAAAACAATCTACTATGTATTGCTTTTCCTGTTTGTACTCAGCACTGTTGCAGGATGGTTCGGCCTCGATGCATCTACGGTTAATGTCCGTATGGAGACTCTTGACCGTCAGCAGGAAATCACAGGCTGGGGTACATCTGCCGCATGGTGGGCACAGATGGTCGAAGATGAAGAAAAAGCCGACGAATATGCTAAGCTTCTTTTTTCTGAGGAAGGTCTCGGACTTAATGTTTACCGCTATAATGTAGGCGGCGGCGAAAGGGATAATCCGAACACCAGACTGTGGAGAGAGTCCTCTAGAAGCACTGACAGCTTCCTTATTCCTGAGGTTTATGCAGAAACAGGTAAGCTTGAATATGACTTCACCAAGGATGCCAATGCTCAGCAGATGCTCTTTAAGAGTCTCGAATACGGCTGTGTAGATACTGTGGTGCTTTTCGCTAACTCACCTCATTATCTTATGACAGTTTCCGGTCAGGCTTCGGGCGGTCTTGAGCCTGCACAGAGCAACCTTAAAAAGGATTGCTATGAGGATTTTGCAGACTATATGCTTGATATTGCCGAATATTTCATTTCAAAGGGTGTTCCCGTTAAGTACATAAGCCCCATTAATGAGCCTCAGTGGGATTGGGGCGGTGAATGGGTTGGCCAAGAGGGCTGTCATTATGAAATCGATGAGGTTGTCGAGGTAGCCCGTGTATTTGCCCGCAAGATTAAAGAAAGAGGTATCGATGTTCAGCTTTCTATGGCTGAAAGCGGACAGGTAGGCGATCACGCCATGGACTGTATAGAGCTTCTTTATGCCGATGAGGAAATCGCCTCCGTAATGGGAACCTATGCTTATCACAGCTACTGGACAGATGACAACTTTGCTCTCAAATATGCCTTCGGTAATTACCTTAAGGCAAAGTATCCCTGTGTAGAGGTGGAAATGAGCGAATGGTGTGAGCTTCCCACTCAGCATAAGGCTGATGAAATTGAAGCAGGTCTCATTATGGCGAGAACGATGTGCGAGGATATTACTCTCACAGGCACCAATTCCTGGTCAAGCTGGGTGGCTGTAAACGAAGGCGGTCTCAATGCTGACTCTATGCTTTATGTTGACGGAGATTATAATGATTTCGGTGTAAGCAAGCGTTATTATGCGATGGCTCACTACAGCAAGTTCATCCCTGTAGGCTCGAGAGTGATTGACACAGATATAAGCGTAGCAGACCTTGAAATGTCCAAGGCCTGGTGGACACAGTGGATTGGCGACAAAGAGTATCCCGTATATCTTGTCGATAAAAATGACTTCTATGTTTCCGGCTATGTTACTCCCGACGGTGATTATGTTGCCGTTATCGTAAACGAAGCCGAAGAGGGCAGAAAGGTAAGATTTGATAAGTTCTGGAACAAGGCCGAGATTTATACCACTGATGCCGAAAGAAATCTTGAGCTTACAGCTGAAAAGGGTATAGGCTTCAAGAGCATCGAAATCGGTCCCAAGAGTATCACTACAGTTGTTTTCAGTAGATAAACTGACACATATTTTCCTCAGGCTTCCGTACGGGGCCTGAGGATTAATTTTACATTTGACTTTACGGACGATATTATATATAATGTCCTTATCAAATTATTCAGGTGATGTGTTTGAAAAAGCTTAAGCTTCTCTGTGCCTTTCTTTCTGTTTTACTTGTACTTCTTACGGGAATACTTGTTTTCCTTGTAGTAAACAGAGAAGGTGACAGTGCTGACATTTTTAAGTATTATGAGAAATCCTCCTTCAGGGAATATACCTTGGATGAAAAGACGCTTAATTTTATCGGCAGAAGTGCTGTATTAAACGGTGAAGTCATCCTTTCCGCTTCCGGAAGCGGAGCCGAATTTATCTGCGAAGGTGATTATGCAGAAATTACCCTTGCACCCGAAAACAGCTATACTTCCTATTCCCACAGCCCGAGGATTGCTCTTTATGCCGACGGTAATCTGGTGGCTATGGAGACGGTCACCGAGGAAAAGACCTACCGCATAAATACTCGGTACAGCGGAACGGTAATTACTCTGCTGAAGCTTTCCGAGGCTATGCATTCCTCGGTGAAGCTTACTAAGCTTGCCTCCTACGGTATTAAGGATGTAACACCCACAGAGGAAAGGGAGCTGAAAATCGAATTTATCGGTGACTCCGTTACCTGTGGCTACGGAATTGATGCGGGTGCGTACGGCGGTTTTTCTACCGCTACGGAAAATTTTATGAAAAGCTATGCTTATCTGACGGCTGAGAGACTCGGTGCCGATTTCAGTGCCGTATGCTACTCGGGCTACGGTGTCCTTACGGGCTATACTGAAAACGGCAGTATCAACGATAAGATCGTTATGAACGAATATGATAAGGCGTGTCATCTTACGGGACAGGAGGATCCTCTATGGGATTTTTCGAGGGTGAAAAACGACCTTGTGGTAATCAATCTCGGTACAAATGACGCGTCGTATTGCTCAGGCAGTGCTTACGGCAGACAGCGCTTTACCGATGCTTATGTGCAGATGCTTATAACAGTCAGAGAGAAAAACCCCGATGCCTATATTCTCTGCATCCTCGGTGATATGAATAATTCTCTTTTTTCTTCGGTGGAGGCAGCCGTATCACTCTACCGTGAGCAGACTTCTGACAGCCGTGCCGAGGCATTTACCGTTGATTTTAAAATGGGTGAAAATGACATAGTGATTGACGGTCATCCCGGTGCTCTGTCCAATGCCTGTGCGGCGGATACGCTTACTCAGAAGATCGCATCGCTGATTAATTCAGGATATATAGAAAGGTAGTGCTGACAGTTGAAAGAAATATTTCTCTTTTCCTTTAATGCGGTAATGCCTATTCTGCTGCTTATTCTCGTCGGCTACTTTTTGAGAGAGATACATTTTGCTGACGACGCCTTTTTTAAAAAGGCTAATACTATGGTATTCAAGGTTTTTCTCCCTGTTCTGCTTTTCAATAATGTCTATGCTATTGAAAGTCTTTCTCATATCAGATGGGATGCACTTGTTTTCTGCGTGATTGCAGTTCTGATAATCTGCCTTACCGCATATCTCACCTCGGGCTTTTTTGCCCGCACCAGAAAGCAGAAGGGTGTGCTGACTCAGTGTGCCTTCCGCTCGAATTATGCCATTATAGGTATACCCCTGGCGGAGAGCCTTGGCGGTGCACCTGCTGTGGCATTTGCTTCGGTACTTTCTGCAGTGGCTATCCCTCTTTTTAATGTTCTTGCAGTAATAATTCTTTCGCACTATGCCGATGACGAAAAAGAGGCTTCTGTTAAAAATACCCTTATCAAAACTGCTAAAAATCCTCTTATTATCGGTGTGCTTACCGGCGTTCTGGTCGTGTTTTTAAGGAATGTTTTACCTTTCGATTTTACAATTAAGGAAAATCTGCCGTTCCTTTACACGGCAATAAATAATATGAGCAAAATTGCATCTCCTCTGGCACTGATTGTTCTCGGAGCACGGTTTGACATCTCTAAGGTCAGCTTTTTGTTCAAGCAGATTATCTGGGGCACTCTGTTTAAAACAGTTATTACCCCTGTAACCGTACTCACAGCGGCAGTGCTTATGTCTGAGTATGCCGGTATTATCAGTCTTTCTGCCGTGGAGTATCCTGCTCTTATTTCTCTTTTCGCTTCGCCTGTAGCAGTTTCCAGTGCAGTAATGGTTGGCGAAATAGGGGGCGATGAGCAGCTGGCAGGACAGCTCGTGGTGTGGACAAGTATACTTTCTATGTTTACTATGTTCCTTATAATTTTTGCAATGAGAGCATTGGCACTTATATAAAAACTCATAAAGGAGAATGAATATGGATATCAAAAAAACAGTTATCGGAGCTTCTGCCGCTGTAACGGGTGCCGCCGCAGGCATAGCCGCCAAAAAGGTCGCAGATAAAACCTTCTGCCCCATCTGCAGTGCAAAGAAGCTCATAAACAATTTCCGTCTTACCCAGTCAGCCGACGGTAATTACAATAACGGTGTGGCACTCACCCCGCCTATGGGCTGGTCAAGCTGGAATCTTTTCAGACACAGGATAAGCGAAAAGCTTATCAAGGAAATAGCTGACGCTATGAAGGACAGCGGTCTGGTTGATGCGGGCTACTGTTATGTAAATATTGACGACTGCTGGCAGGCCTCCGAGCGTGACAGTGAGGGCAAGCTGCAGTGCGACAGGATAACCTTTCCGAGCGGTATAAAATCTCTGGCAGAATATGTAAACAAAAGAGGAGTTAAGCTCGGCATCTATTCCTCTAACGGTACACACACCTGTGAGGATTATCCCGCATCACTCAGAAATGAGCGGATTGATGCAGAAACCTTTGCCGAATGGGGCATAGAATATTTTAAATACGATTTCTGTCACAATATTCCCATTTCCTCTCTTGCTCCCCGTGTTATTGCGGTTTCCTTTGCCAGGGAGGGTGCAGGTGAGCCCTTCGCATATTTCACATCGGCTGAAATGAAGCTTAAGGGACTCGCCCGTATAGTGCCCGACGAGGCTATCGACACAAAGAGCTATGTTGACGGTCTTGACAGTAAAAACGGCAGCTTCACCGTAGATGTAGATGCAGAAAAGGCAGGGGAGTACATACTCAATATCGACATCAGAAAGGATGCGAGAAAAGAGAAGTTCATTATGGCTGTGGTAAACGGTAAGGAGGAATATCATCTCTACTGCGCGAGCCGTAAAAATTTTACTCCCGAGGGCAAGCTCCAGACTATGGTGTATCTCGACGAAGGAGTTAATACTGTAGAGTTTATCAATCCCGTTGCCTCCAGAATGGACAGTGCCGCAATACAGTATAAGCTTATGGGCCGTGAGCTGAAAAGGGCTACAAAGCTTTATGCGGAAAAAACAGGTACAGCAGAAAAGCCCATCATTTATTCTATCTGCGAATGGGGTTTTAACAGACCGTGGAAATGGGGTGCCGAGGCAGGCAATCTCTGGAGAACCACAGGTGACATTCAGGCAAAATGGCTCTCCGTTATGGGAATATATGAGCATACAGTCCGCCTGCATAAGTATTCCGCACCCGGTGCGTGGAACGATCCCGATATGCTTGAGGTAGGTAACGGTGATCTTACCTATGAGGAAAACAAGGCACACTTCAGTCTCTGGTGTATGATGAATGCTCCTCTCATTTTAGGCAACGATGTGCGTAAATTTATCGTTGACGGTAAGGTTGACACAGAAAGCAAGGTTTATCAGATTCTCACCAATAAGACTATGATTTCCGTAAATCAGGATCCTCTCGGTATCCAGTGTCAGCGAATCAAGACCGGTATTACCGATATTCTGGTTAAACCGCTTAAGGATTCAAAAGCAGCCCTTTGTGTATTTAATAAAGGCTCAAAGTCCTCCTGTACCAGAATCGATCTTAAAAAGATAGCAAATCTCGGCTTCCTCAATCTTCCGCATAAGGATGGCTACAGAGTAACCGATGTATGGGATGAAAAAACCACGGAGGACACCCGTATTATCAATACTGTTACCGAGAGTCACGGTGTAAAGGTGTTTATTATCGAATAAAAAAATCAGCAGTGCCAAGGGCGACACTTCATAAGGATATTAGGCCTTAAAATTTGCTGTTTCTGCGCATAACTGCGTTGGAAATGCTCGAAATCCGAAAGGATTTCTGTGCTTTTCGCCTTGTTCTGCATCAAAAATATCATAATTTTAAGGTGCAAAGCAGTTTTTACAGAGATATTTTTCGTTTAAAGGAAATGATA
>JAFSDF010000157.1 GCA_017436375.1 Clostridia bacterium
AACGGTTTTGGTGACTTTTGCCAAGACAAAAGTCACTCTGCGAAGCAAAAGCAACTGAATGTGATTTGAAACTGAGGAACCCTTTCGTCGGCTATGCTGACACCTTTTAAACACTATCATTAACTTAAGCACACTTCCTCGGAAGTGTCATCTTGAACGAATGTGAAAGATCTTTATGAAAGGCAGTTTTTAAGATCTTTCGCTCCGCTCAAGATGACAGATTTACTTTTAAGTTAATGACATTACCTTTCAGAGGAGGCTTGAAGCAGTGGCGCCTGCGGTGCTGTATTGTCGTAGGGGATGCCGCCCCCGACATCCCGTGAAATACTTTGAGTAAAAGCAGACAGTACTCCCAAGCATTTTAAAAATATTTTATTAACATTTATTCCATTTTTTAACAATATCTTGACTGACTATCTCTGGAAGTGCTATTATACTAAAGTAAAGCATTAAAATTTAAAGGGAGATGTTTTTATGAAGAAAATTTTAGCAGTTATTCTCGCTGTTATCCTTGCCTTCGGTACCTGTCTTTCAGCTACGGCAGGCCTCTTTGATAAGGAAGCAGTCATCCGTCTCGTAGTTCCCGAAAACTGGGAAATGGAGATCGGTGACAGCAGAAGTGTGGACTGTGTCGCAAAGAACACAAGCAACTTTGTGCAGTGGTCTGCAGAGCCCGCCGATGTAGCAAAGGTGGATGAATTCGGCAGAGTTACGGCTCTGAAGGAGGGTGAGGCAGTCATCACTGCCGTAAATGCTGACGGCTGTAAGTCAAGCGTTACCCTTAAGGTAGTTTCCGAAGCTACAAAGAGTGATGTGAAAAAGACCAAGATTGACTATCAGGGTGAGGCTGTGGCCGAAAACGAAACCCTTCAGAAGGTAGTTACCAGATACGAAATCGGCAGTAAGGATGTTCCCACCAAGGTAGCCGATAAGGCAGGCTATGCCGATGCACAGACAGCTACCACCGCTGACGGTGCAGTGTGGACAGTAACAAACTACGGTGTGCTCCGTACCGACGAAAATGCTCTCAATGAAAGAGATAAGCTTCAGCGCTTTATGGGCGACAGATATTTCTTCTCAGCTGACACCACCGACGGCAAGGTTTTGGCTATCTTTGCTGACGGTAAAAACGGCATTTGGACAGTAATGGCAGAGGGCTACACTCACATCGAAATGCTCGAAATAGACGGCACGGACAAGGCCGCTATGATGAGCGAAAACACACAGAAATATGTATCCAGAAGAGGTATGGTTTCCGAGGCCTTCTACATCGACGGTCAGTGGGTGCCCAATGAAAGCGATAACGACGGTCTGTGGACCTCTATGTACGGCGCAGGTGAGCTTATGAGATATGCAGTTCTCCGTGACGATCCCACCGCTACAGCCGAGGAAATCGAGGCCGCACGAAAGACAGCCACTCTTGCCACAGAGGCAGTAGTGCTGCTTACCTACATTTCTATGCGTGACGGCACCACCGAAAGCTTTGTCAGAGCGCAGAGAAACGGCGGTGTTACAGATTACGACAAGGGCAAATACTATACTCCCGGTGCTCTCGTAGTGGGCGGTAACTACGGACAGAATGTACCCTTTGAAAGCCCCGCCACTATGTTCGATAAGATGAATGCCAAGTATATGCTTTACGGCATTCCCTCCTATATTCAGGATGATGACGGAAATCTCGCTCTCGAGGACGGTGCCTCATGGGTAGACACCACTACAGCCGGTGAGGATGTAAACTACGCCAAGAGAACAAGATTGCTTGAGGGCTTCTGGGCCAGAACCTACTCCTTCAAGGATGAAAAATTTGACTATGACGGCTATGCCTACTGGTCACATAACGGTGACGGCACAGCTACAGGTATTTCTACCAAGAAAAACTCCGACGGCACCGATTACCTTCTTCACTACGAAAACTACCGCGGTCTGAAGGTAGACGCTACCAAGGAAATTCCCGAAAGATTATGGAATGACCTCATCGGTTCAGGCTACGATGTAGAGGATATTTTCTACAAGGGCGACACAAGTGCCGACGAAATCATCGGTCATCTCTTCCTTTATAAGTTAGCCTATGATATTTTAGGTGAGGAGGATCCCGAGCTTAAGGAGCTTATCGTAAATGCAGTGGACAAATTTGCACAGCATCTCGTAGATAACAGCTACTGTCTCGTAGACGGCTCAGGTCAGCCTACCACATGGGGTAAATTCTCCAGAACCTATCTTCATAACGGTCAGGTTTTAGGCGGTGCACCTCTCCAGACTCTCGTCTGTCTCAATGTATTCAAGCTCGCACACTATCTCACAGGTGAGCAGAAGTGGGAGGACGAATACAGAATGGCAGCACTTGACGAGCAGTATCAGTATGCCAAGGTTATGACACAGGAAAAAGAGAGATATGAAATGTGTGTTCTCGAATACGCAAACAGTGTATCTCCCATTTTAGGCTTCATTCTCCGTCCTCTCGTAGGAACAGAGATGTTCAAAGCTCTCGTAAGAATCATTCTTAACTACTCCGACGAGGAAATGGCTATGCTCGGCTATTATCTTCTTTTCCAGATGGAGGACGATGAGGAGCTTCTCGGCTACTACAGAGAGGGCCTCAGTGACTGGTGGTATTCTATGAGCTTTAGTGAAAATGCTCTCTGGTACTACATTTATCAGCTCGCATATCCCGAAAGCGAAATGACTGATGTATACGGAAACAGCCTGGTTGAAACTGCTTCATGGGTGCTTTCCCGTCATCCCATCGACACCAGACGCTACCTTGCCTCCAATTCAAACAGAGACGATATAGCAGAGCTTGATCTGGATGATGTAGGCATCGGCGGAACAAGTGAGCTTTCCTTCGACCTTACCAAGAAGGTTCCTCTTTTCTGGAACTCCGATAACAGCATCCTTAAGCTCATCGGTATGGTGCTCGCTCTCGGCAAGCTCGAATGGGCAGTAGCACCCGCTGACGAAAGATCCATGCACAAATACAACGGCTCAACCTACGAAATGGATAACAACCATAATCCATACGAAATGGAAGGCTCCACCACCTATACACTTCCTTACTGGATGGGCAGATACCACGGAATGCTTAAATAAATGCAGAATGCAGAACGCAGAATGCAGAATGGCGTGCAGGGCTTCGGGAAACCAAAGTGATACACCGCTATTTCAGTGCTAAACGCAAAACGATAAACGCTAAACGGGCGAGTAAGACTTCGGGAATGAAGAAGTAACAGTCCGCCACTTTTACAGAGAGTATTGTAGGGACACGGCTTGCCGTGTCCGCTAAGTAACCGTAACCTTATCAGAAGTGGTAGGGGCGGATATTATCCGCCTGCCAAATCTTTGCAAGCTTACAGGAAAATTAAATCAACCCTCTGCTCTTTACGGACAGAGGGTTTTTCATATACATAAATGCGGATAACAGAAAGAGCACGCTTATAACCATCGTAAAGGTGGTGTAGTGTGCTCTC
>JAFSDF010000158.1 GCA_017436375.1 Clostridia bacterium
CCGTCAAGTGCAGCCGATATTGAAGGCACGGAAATAATCGAAAAGGCAATCGCCGAGTATAAGAATAAAACAGGCTGCGGTATTCTTATGACTACCCATTCACCGGGACAGGCAAGAAGACTCGCAGACAGGATTGTTATTCTTCATAAGGGAGAAATAGCCGAGGAAGGCTCTCCCGAGGAGCTTCTGTCTTCACCGAAAAGTCTGTGGGGAAAAAGGTTTATTGATTTCTGGAAATTTGATAAATAAGAGGTGTGAAAGTGCTTAAGGTAGTTTCGAGTGAGGAAGCATTTGAAATAATAAGTGAAAACCTGACATCTGTTTATGTAGGTACTGAAAGGGTCAGTCTGGGTGATTCTTTGGGCAGAGTTCTCTCTGAGGATATTATTTCCCGGGAAAATATACCTGCCTTTAACCGCTCTACCGTTGACGGCTATGCTGTCAGGGCGTCGGATACCTATGGGTGCGGAGAAAGCATACCTGCACAGCTTGACATTATCGGTGAAATACTGATGGGTGAAGGAGCAGATTTATCTGTAGGTGACGGTCAGTGCGTAAAGATTTCTACCGGCGGTATGCTTCCTGAGGGTGCAGACAGTGTGGTAATGGTCGAGCATACAGATAACAGCTTTGACTCTCTGTGTCTTGTTTATAAGGCAGTGAGTCCCTTTGAAAATGTAACTGCAAAGGGCGATGACATAAAGCCGGGAGCCACAGTGCTCAGAAAAGGCACCCGTATCACCTCGAGACATACAGGTATTCTGGCCTCTCTGGGCATTAAGGAAGTGTCCGTGTTTATGAAAATCCGCGTGGGGATAATTTCTACAGGCGATGAGATCGTTCCGGCAGAAGGTGAGACACCTGTCGGAAAAGTCAGAGATATAAACAGTCACATACTCTCTGCCCTTATGAGTGAAAAGGGCTGCAAATGCACCGGATACGGTATCGTAAAGGATATATACGATGACATATACGATGCTGTGCTCAGGGCTGTGAAGGAAAATGACATTGTTCTTATTTCGGGCGGATCCTCAGCAGGTACGAGGGATATGACGGCCGGGATTATTTCTTCCCTCGGTGAGACTTATGCTCACGGCATAGCCGTTAAACCGGGCAAGCCTACCATTATCGGTAAGATTGACGGCAAGGCTGTTTTCGGACTTCCCGGACATCCGGCGGCAAGCTATTTTGTGTGTCTTCGCTTTGTCGTTCCATTAATTAATATGCTTTACGGCATTAAGGATAATACAAGAGCTGTCAAATCAAAAATTTTACGGAATATATCCTCAAACCACGGCAGGGAGGAAATAGTCTGCGTAAAGCTCAGCGATGAGGGTGCAGAGCCTGTTTTCGGTAAAAGCGGAATAATATCCCTGCTTTCCGAAAGTGACGGATATATAATTATCGACCGTAACCGTGAAGGCTTAAGGTGCGGGGAAGAAACAGAAATACATTTGTTTTAAGAGGTAAAATATGCGACATAATTATCTTGATAATACACCTATGGAAAAAGCGAAGGAAGAATATCTGAGCTTCCTGTCCGATAATTCCTTTACTCACAAAACCGAAAAAATCCCATCCTGCGAAAGCGCGGGCAGAATACTGTCAGAGGCTGTATATGCCGCTATCTGCTCACCTCATTATAATGCGAGTGCTATGGACGGTATCGCCGTAAAGGCGAAGGATACCTACGGAGCGAGTGAGAGCTGTCCCGTGGTTCTTTCTGCCGGGCAGTATGCCGTTGTAGACACAGGTGACCCCATTCCCGAAGAGTTTGATTCGGTTATTATGGTCGAGGATGTGACGGAGCTTGACAGCGGTAGAGTCAGTATTCTTTCGGCATATCATCCCTGGCAGAATATCCGTCAGGTCGGGGAGGACATCTGTATGGGCGATATGATTGCTCCGTCCTTCACCGTGATAACACCCTCCCTCTGCGGCGCATTCTTAGCGGGCGGTGTTTTAGAGGTGGAGGTAATAAAAAAGCCTGTAGTCGGCATCATTCCCACAGGTGATGAAATTGTATCTCCTAAAGCAAACCCCGAAAAGGGTGAAATTATTGAGTTTAATTCTGCTGTCTTCTCCTCAATGCTGAATCAGTGGGGTGCAGAGGCTGAAATATATGACATAATAAAGGATAAAAAGGAGCTCCTTAAAAGCGCTGTGGAAAGGGGAGTGGCAGAGTGTGACATTCTTCTGGTTCTGGCAGGCTCTTCCGCAGGCAGAGACGATTATACGAGCACTGTCATATCCTCTCTCGGTCAGGTTCTTTTTCACGGCATAGCCGTAAAGCCGGGTAAGCCTGCGGTTTTAGGTGCTGTGGGCGGTGTTCCCGTGGTCGGCCTTCCCGGTTATCCTGTTTCAGCTATCGTCATAATGGACGAGATAGTAAAAAAGCTCGTTGATATGTGGTATGCGGTAAAAGAAGAAAAGCACGCCTCGGTAAAGGCTGTTCTGGGGAAAAGAGTAGTTTCGTCACTTAAATATCAGGAATATATCCGTGTAACCTTAGGAAATGTCGGAGACAGACTCGCAGCTGTGCCTCTGAGCAGAGGCGCAGGGGTTATCACAAGCTTTACAAAGGCAGACGGCATCCTCGTTGTTCCTCAAAACAGTGAAGGCTTTGAGGCAGGGCAGGAGATAGAAATAAGACTTCTGAAGCCCTTGTCGCAGATAAAAGCTTCGCTTATCGTCACAGGAAGCCATGATCCTCTCATCGATGAGCTTTCCGATATGCTGAAAAAGCAGGATGCCTCCTTTTCTGTCACCTCGAGCCATGTAGGCAGTATGGGAGCCATAACCGCTCTGAAAAACGGACAGGCGCATCTGGGGTGCATACATCTGCTCGACACGGAAACGGGGAAATATAACGAAAGCTATATTAAAAAATATTTCCCTGACGGCGGTGTAAAGCTTGTCAAGGGTGTAGGCAGAGTACAGGGTCTTATGGTAAGAAAGGGTAATCCCTTGGGTATAAAAAACTTTGCCGACATAGTCAAGGGCAGATATGTAAATCGACAGGTCGGCTCCGGAACGAGAATACTCTATGACTATCTGATTAATAAAAACGGTATGAATAAAGCTGACATTGACGGCTACCGTAATGAGGAGTTTACCCACACGGCTGTGGCAGCACTGATTGCAGCGGGTAATGCTGACTGCGGTCTCGGTATATACTCAGCGGCTAAAATGTATGATCTTGACTTCATAGAAATCTGCACTGAAGAATATGATGTGCTTATCGATGAAAAGGCTTACGGCACACCGCAGGTAGAGAGATTCCTTGATATACTCAAAAGCGAGAAGTTCAAAGACAGGCTTCTGCAGATGGGAGGTTACAGGGTTGACTGATTTTACTCATCTTAATAAAAACGGCGAGGCGACAATGGTTGATGTAGGTGAAAAAAGCATCACACAGAGAACGGCTAAGGCCTTTGCTAAGGTGAAAATGGACAAAGAAACACTCCGCAGACTTCTTGTCTGTGAGCTGAAAAAGGGTGATGCCCTTGCCACAGCGAGAATAGCGGGTATTATGGCGGCAAAGCGTACATGGGAGCTTATTCCTCTGTGTCATAATATTCCCGTTGAAAGTGTAGAGATTACATTCGATAATAACGGAGAGGATGAGCTTTACATTTATTCCGTCGCTAAATGCTCCTATAAAACAGGCATAGAGATGGAGGCACTTACTGCGGTCTCTGTTGCGGCACTTACGGTTTACGATATGTGTAAGGCTATAGACAGAAAAATGCAAATCAGAGAAATTAGGCTTCTCGAAAAAACAGGCGGAAAGAGCGATTTTAAAAATGATTGACAGCTACGGCAGAGAGATTAACTATCTGCGTGTTTCCGTTACAAAAAGGTGCAATCTTAGCTGTACCTACTGCGGAGCGCAGAGCGAAAAAGAAAATAATGAGCTTACGGCTGAGGAAACGGAAAAAATCGTCAGAGCCTTTGCTCTTTGCGGCATAAACAAGGTTCGGCTTACGGGCGGTGAGCCTTTGGTGAGGCGGGATATCTGTGACATCGCCGAAAGGATAAGCCGTATCGACGGCATAAGGAAGCTCGCCCTCACTACTAACGGAATAAGGCTGAAGGAATATGCCGGAAGCCTGAAAAAAGCAGGCGTGACGGCTGTGAATATAAGTCTTGACACCACAGACAGAGAACGCTTCAGGTCCATAACGGGCTATGACGGACTTCATAAGGTCTATGAGGGTATTGACGAATGTGAGAGGGTAGGTCTTTCTCCTATACGAATTAACGCGGTGCTTATCAGAGGACAGAATGACGGCGATGCCGAAAGCTTGATAAGCATCGCAAGGGACAGAAAAATTGATGTCCGTTTTATCGAGCTTATGCCCTTTTCGAATGAGGGGGATAATGCAAAGCTCGTCATAAAGAGCGATGAAATTCTGGAGAAATTCCCATTTCTTAAGCCTGCCGCACAGAAAGGCACGCCCTTCGAAAAAAGTGTAGCAAGATATTATGAGGGCGAAGGCTTTAAGGGCAGGATAGGCTTCATTACACCCATAAGCGATAAATTCTGCAGTGAGTGTAACCGTATAAGGCTTCTTTCTGACGGAAAGGTAAAGGTCTGTCTCGGGTCAGATGAGGTAATCGACCTGAAACCGTATCTTGACGATGAAAGTGAGCTGGAAAAAGCCGTGAAAAAAGCCATTCTTAAAAAGCCGATGGAGCATAAATTTTCCTGTGGCTACGGCGCATCTCACGGACTGAATAAAATAGGAGGTTGATTATGAAAGGTAAGGTTTTATCCATTAACATAAGTGAAAAGAAAGGTACCCCGAAAACCAAGATCAATCCCGGTGTTCTTATTGAGGATTTCGGCTTCGAGGGTGATGCCCACGCAGGTAAATGGCACCGACAGGTAAGCCTTTTGGCTAAAGAAAGCATTGAAAAGTCAAAGGGTCTGCCCACTGACGGACTCTGCCAC
>JAFSDF010000159.1 GCA_017436375.1 Clostridia bacterium
GAGCTTAAGTCCCGTGACCTTGCCCTTTGAGGAAACCTTTACAACTTCGGGATGGCTTGACGTCCATTTGATTTTTTGATTCGTGGCATTCACGGGTGAAATATGAGCTTTAAGCTGAAGAGATTTATTGTGCTTTACGGTATATACCTTCTCAGCAAAAAGAATCTTTTTTACCTTCACTTTTTTTACCTTGACGGTACAGGTGACTGTTTTTCCTGTTTCTTTGCTGCGGCAACTGACGGTACAGGTGCCCGGCTTGATACCCTTTACCACACCCTTTGAGGAAACGGTTGCAATTTTTGTATTGCTTGACTTCCACACGAGATCTTTATTTGATGCGTTTGAGGGTGAGAAAACAGGCTTTAATGTGTATGTCTTTCCGTCATTTACGCTGACTGAGGTTTTATTCAGCTTAAATGAACGAAGCTTCACATATTTTTTAACCGTTACCTTACAGGTGGCTTTATAGCCGCCGCTTTTTGTCTTTACGGTAATGGTGGTTGTACCCGGTTTTTTTGCGGTGATTTTACCGCTTTTGGATACGGTTGCGACACTCTTGTTTGAGGAGGACCAGGTAACCTTTTTATTTGTGGCGTTCTCAGGTATAATCTCAGCTTTTAAAGTTTTTGTCTGAGAGGTATAAAGTGTGAGCTTTTTCGTGGGAAGCTCTACACCTTCCGTTTTAATTTTAACCGTTACGATACAGGCGGCACTTACGCCGGGGTTATCAACAGATTTACAGGTAATAATTACCGTTCCCGGTCTGAGTGCTTTTACCTTTCCGTTTTTATCAACCTTTGCAATTTTTTTGTCTGAGGACTTCCATGTAACTTCAGGGAAAGTAGCTTTGGAAGGATTCACGGTAGGAACAAGAGTGAAGGAGGTTCCAACATTTCTCGTCCGCTCGTAATAATTAAGATAAATCGACTGAACCTGGACCTTTTTCTTTACGGTCACAGTGTAGGTTGCTTTTATTTTACCGTCAAAGGTGGATACGGCAGTAATAACAGCTGTACCTTTGCCGGTACCCTTTACGATACCCTTGCTGTCCACAGTAGCAACCTTTTCATTTGAGGAGGACCATTTTACCGTTTTGAAATCTGTATCAGAGGGAGTAAATGAAAGCTTAAGAGTAACAGATTTACCGGTATATACGGTTTGCTGTGTACCGCTTATCTGTAAATTCTCAGGCTTTACCTTTACGGTAACCGTACAGGAAACACTGTAACCCTTTCCGCTGTAGCCCTTATCTACGGTGGTAGCGGTGATCACTGCCTGACCCTTTGCTTTTGGTACCACAGTACCGTCTGCTTTGACCTCTGCGACTGCAGTATTTGAAGATTTCCATGTAACTGCCTGATTTGCCGATGCCGGTGTGACCTTAGCGGTGAGCTTTTTATTTGTACCCCGGTAAAGAGTCAGAGATGTTTCGGGAATACCCACACCCGCTGCTCTGGTAACATCGCCGACACCGATAAGACCGAGCGGGAAATTATCAGCCCATTCACGCTGAAGCTGCTGCGAGGGATTTAGTCCGTCGGGAGTGCTGTCAAGAACTGTACTGTCCTTGCCCCCCGAAATGGGCATATAGTTGATATAGCCGTCATGAAATGAGCTTTTTTCAAGCATTATATTTACACTATCTGCAATAGCCCAGTCATTACTTCTCTCCTGAGCATTACGGTCACGGTAATCGGGACCGAATCCCGTGGCATCGCCCTTATAGCTTCCCCAGGGAGTGATACCGATAACGATTAACTTTATACCGTTTTCATGGCAGAAATTATAGACCTTTTTATAGCCGTCAAAAATCTCGTTTGCAGTAGGCTGTTTTATGCCGCTGATGTTACTGCATACGGGATGAATGATATCATTTGCACCGGTTTTAAGGATTACATATTTTACGTTTGCACTGTTTTTTCCGTCGAGACCGATAATGTCCTTTTTCATACGGTCAAGGATGCCCTCACCGTAAATAAGAGAGCCATATCCGAGACCGTCACCTAAAAGGCGGTTACCGATAAGACCCTTTGCTGAAATGCCGATATCGGTTATGTTATAGTCAGCTCTTATTTTCTCTGCAATAAATTTCGGATATTCATTTGCAACAGTGGAGTCACCGATTACGACAACGGAATACGCATTTTCGTTAGGGTTAAGAACCTCAATATCGGTAACGAAGGGAACAACAGGAACAGACACATCGAGAGAGCCTGTGCCCAAAATCCAACCGGCAAACATATCGAGAAAGCTATGCAGCCATTTCGTATCATCATCCAGCTCTATATCATAAACGATATTCAGATTCGGTGATTCAATCAAATCGAGACCGCTCGACTCAGAGGTAACAAGCTTAAAATAAGTGCGACCGCCCGTAAGTCCCATGGTGCGGAATTCGGTAAATTCTTTTATATAAGTTGATACTGCTATATCTTCGCCTGCTACGACATCAAAGGGAATAGCATCGCAATAAAGCTCCTGACCTACAGGGATGGTCACTTCGTCATCACCCGAAAAAGTAACAGGCATCAGAGTGGAGGTATGTATACCCGAATCTGTTTGAGATTTGTCGCTCAAGGCAATTTTTGCACGCTTGATAACAAGAGGCTTTTTGCCGTAAGCATTCGAAAATTTGATTTTAACCTCAGAGCCCGATGCGGTGGGTGTGACAACCGTTCTGAGCACTACCTCCTGCCCTATAGCTGAAATATTGTCATAGCCTTTCACACCGACCTGCGTAGCAGCCGTACTCCAAGCCTTTATCCATTTTCCCTCTTCAGCTGCCGAAGAAGTAAAAGAGAACAGACAAAAAGCACATGCAACAGCAAAAATTACGGCCAAAATGCTTTTGATTTTCTTCATAGTATCAATCCTTCCCGTTTTAATTTTTATTATATCAATTTGCAACGGATATTCACATCCGATTTTCAGATTTATTTTTTACTCATCTCGGCCATTTTCTTCTGCTGAGCCTGTTTTCTTTGTATGCGCGCCTGAATGGCCTTTCTCTGTCTTTCTTTTTTCTTGTAAGCATTATAGCTCATAAAGAGATAGCCCGCACAGCCGACCACGGCAAGTGCCACAAGAACAATGAACACCCATGATGTCATAACAGCCCTTACAGTATTCAGAATTAATCCGGTGAAGCTGAGCGAAACATCTGTGGCGGCAACTATATTTACCTTTGCCAGAATCTGCCCTGCATAGAGAATGTTTGCCTGACCGAGCACGTCACCTGCCTTTACGGGTGCCTTAACCTTTTCGGGGACGGTGCCCTCCACCACCTCAAAAAGAACAGAGGCAGTCGTGGCATTTGCGGGGACAAGAGCAGAGGTTTCCTTTTCGGGAACAAGACGAAGCTTATCCGTTCCCTTGCCCGACACAACCTCAACCACAGCCACATGCTGTGTGGGAGAGGCGACCACTCTGTACCTGATGTTTTCGTACACCCAATTAAGCATTCTTTTGGCATCGGTCATACAGGTGTTTTCATCGACTCCGTCACCGTCCACATCCGTAAGCTTACCGCCCATAACGACGGTAAGATATGAATAACCGTCCTTTGAGGAAACGACAGCTATACATTCCCCCGCTCGGTCAGTCATGGTTTGCTTACCGCCCGTAACCGAAGAATGATAATAATCGGAGATGGTGGCATTTGCCATCTTATTGCTCGCATTATAGGTTCTCTCTTCATTAAGTGAGGTTTTCTTAAGAGTGACGGTCGAAGCGGAAAAAGCCTCAACAAATACAGGATAATTAAGTGCATATTTAAGAAGCTTCGCAACATCCTTTGCTGTGGTATACTGACCGTCCTCATCGAAGCCGTGAATGTTTTTAACCACTGTAGAAGTCATTCCGATTTTTTCGGCTGTGGTCTGCATTTCCTTTATAAACGCATCAAGCGAACCGGAAACCTCATAAGCGATGATACTCGCCGCATCGTTTGCGCTGTAAACGATGAGACAGTCAATAAGCTCTCTTTTGCTCACCTTTTCCCCCGCCTTATAAAGAGCGGTTCTTATGCCGTATCCGTATTCCACCAAGGAAAGATTTTTCTTTGAAACGGTTATCTTTTCGTCAAGCTCAGGCCATTTTTCGATGGCTGTCACTGCGGCAAGTATTTTTACGAAAGCGGCAGCAGGCACCTTCTTTGAAGAATTTCTGTCAAAAAAAGCCGTTTCTTCATCCAAGCTTTCCATATAGTACACATCCGATTTCAGCTTTCCCGTTACGGAACCTGAATCAAAAACAGCACCGACAGGTAAAACAAAAGAAAGGATTATAATAAAAGCGATAAAAAGAGCTGTGAGCTTTTTCATTTTAAACACCCCAAATGTAAATTTTTTGAAATTTTCCTTTTATATTTGCAATATACCGAAATATATGATAGAATACAGACAGTACTTATACAGCTTAATTATAGCAAAAAGATGCAAAAAAGTATATACCTTTGTTTCAATTATCGGAAACTTTAAAATAAAATTAACTTTTCCACAAAGAAAAGCGAGGAAAGACAAATGATTTATGTTACAGGAGATACCCACGGAATCGCCTCCCGCTTCGACGATCCGAGACTAAAAAAATTAGGCAGAGGCGACACCCTCATCGTCTGCGGTGATTTCGGCTTTATATGGAACGGCTCCAAGGAAGAAATGAGCGTTCTGAAAAAGCTGAGCAAAAAGAAATACAATATATGCTTCGTAGACGGCACCCACGAAAATTTCGAAATGCTATCCAAGCTGAAAATCAAAAAGTGGAACGGCGGCAAGGTGCATCACATCGCCGCTAACATCTTTCATCTGATGCGCGGTCAGGTTTTCAATATCGAAGGCACCAAGATTTTCACTATGGGCGGAGGAGAAAGTCCCGATATAGATATCCGTTTCGAAATGAACACCTGGTCGGATATGGAAATTCCCACCAGAGAGGAATTAGTCGAGGGCGTAGATAATCTGCAGAAATACGGCGGCAAGGTGGATCTCATTATTACTCATGAGCCCCCTGCTAAAATCAAAGATTTCCTTATGCTTCACACGGGAAGCGATGCAAGTATAACTGCCATCAATACCTATCTCGAGGATGTAAGCAGAATATGCGAATTCAGCCACTGGTATTTCGGCTCGCTACATCTGGATAAATTCATTTCCACCACTCACATTTCTGTTTTCAATAACATCATCAATGCTAAAACCGGTGAGATAATCAAAAGATAAGTATAATAAACCGTCTGTAAGAGCTGTTAAGCTTTTACGGCGGTTTTTACTTTTTTTATGAATAATTCATTACCTCTGTGAAAAGATAGAAAAAAAGACAAGCAGGTGAAGGCATTTATGAAAGACAGCAGAATCTACAGAGGCTACAGAACGGTTATCGCACTGCTTTTAGCTTTTACGGTGACGGTTTTCGCTATTTATATACAAAAAGGAGACACGGACTCTGTCTACACTCTTTCGAAAATAGGCTCACGGGGAAACGAGGTAAGACAGATACAGAAAAAGCTGCGCGAGCTCGGCTATTATAAGGGCAGTGTGGACGGAATTTACGGCACGGGTACCCAGAAGGCAGTAAAAAGCTTTCAGAAAAACTGCGGACTTACAGCCGACGGAATAGCGGGTCCGAAGACACTTAAATATTTAGGTCTTTCCTCATCTTCAGCAGGATCCTCGGGTTCATACTCGAGCAGTGACATCAATCTTTTGGCAAAGCTCATAGCCGCCGAAGCAAGAGGAGAAAGCTACACGGGACAGGTAGCAGTAGGGGCTGTGGTGCTTAACAGAGTCACCCACTCATCCTTTCCCGATACGGTAGCGGGTGTCATTTACCAGAAGGGAGCCTTTTCCTGTGTAAATGACAGTAACTGGAGTGTGTCACCCAACTCCACCTCCCTCAAAGCGGCAAGAGACTGCATTAACGGCTGGGATCCCAGCGGAGGAGCTATTTATTACTACAACCCCGCCAAAACAAACAACAGCTTTATGCACTCGAGACCTGTAATCACTACCATAGGCAGACATGTTTTCTGCAGGTAAAAATTATACCCGGATTATGCTTTCCGCCTTGACATATTTTTACTGTAATGTTATCATTAAGTAAATAAAAAAGTAGGGGGAAAATATTATGAAATTACCTGCATACCCTATAAGTACCATCGATCCTCATTTCAGTATCTGGTCCAGAACAGATAACATAAATGAGAGCGATACATATCTGTGGTGCGGCATCAGAAAGAGAATTACAGGTACTGTCAGCTTTGACGGTGCTGCTTACCGCTTTTTAGGCAACGGCAAAAAGGATAAAATTCAGCAGAAGGAAGTTAAAATCACTCCCTTCGTCAGTGAATATATTTTCGCAAACGAGAAATTTACCCTCACCTTCCGCACCTGGTCACCCTTCCTTTTCGATGATTTCCATATTATGTCAGCACCTGTTTCCTATCTCGAGTGCGACATAAAGGCACGTGACGGTAAAAACCACCGTATAACCGTGGAGTTCAAGGCCTATGACGAGCTGTGTCTGGGCAAAAGAAAAAGACAGATAACCAAATACACTATGACCGTCGAGGGCAGAAGAATCGTAAAAATGGGACTTACCAGACAGGAGCCGCTCAACGACTCCGGTGACACCTATGCTGCCGACTGGGGCTATGTATGTCTTTCAGGCGAAAAGGTTTCGGCAAATTATGTCGGTATCGGTACAAGTGCCGAGGCAATCGACAAGGAAGCCTCCTTCACCTTCGTTTTAGCCTACGACGATGTTTACTCAATAAACTACTTCGGACAAAAGCTCAAGGGACTGTGGACAGAAAAGTTTGTGGACATCGAGGAGGCTGTCGCTTATGCGCTCACTGAAAGAGACAGTCTTTTCTCGAGAATCAGAAAACAGGAGAAAGTAATCCTCAAGGACAGCGAAAAATTCGGTGAGGATTATCAGAAAATCCTTTCAGCCGCCGCCAGACAGGTTATGGCAGGTCATAAGCTCGTCAGAAACAAGGAAGGACAGCTTCTCTATCTTTCCAAGGAATGTCACTCAAACGGCTGTATTAACACCGTAGATGTTTCCTATCCCGCTATGCCTATGTATCTTCTCTACTGCCCCGAGCTTATAAAGGCTATGGTGGTAGGTATTTTCCACTTCGCCTCTATGCCCTTGTGGAAGGAGGATTTTGCTCCCCACGACATCGGCAGATACCCCCTCGCCTGCGGTCAGGTTTATGCTCTGGCCCCTCAGCATCATCTTATTCCTCATAAATTCGGCTACAAGAGAGTCTACAAAAATCCCTCTCTCGGTCTTTATATGCCCGAATTCCAGATGCCTGTGGAGGAATGCGGTAATATGATTATCCTGTGCTATAACTACTACCGTATGACAAAGGATGTATCCCTCCTCGAGGAAAACTTCGCTCTTTTGGAAAAATGGGCTACATACCTCAAAAACGCAGGTGTCGTTCTTTCCAGAGAGCTGTGCACCGACGATTTCGCAGGTCACAGTGTAAAAAATGTCAACTTAGCTATAAAGGGTGTTATGGGCATCGCCTGCTTCGGTAAAATCTGCGACGCTTTAGGAAAAGATAATCCATACACGGCTCTTTCAAAGGAATATGCCGATAAGCTCGTTTCCGAGTGTGCTACCGCCGAAAGCTGGCTCCCCTTCTCCATAGGTAAAAATGAGACCTGGAGTCTTAAATACAATCTCGTATGGGATAAGCTTTTCCGTTTCGGTCTGTTCAGTGAAGAGCTTTATCAGGGCGAAAGTGACAAATATAAGGCGGAGCTTAACGAATACGGTGTTCCCCTCGATTACAGAAAGGAATTCACCAAAACTGACTGGATGCTCTGGGCGGCCTGTCTCGACAAGGATGACGAGAACATCAGACTTTTCTCCGAGAGAATCGTCAAATATCTCGCCGACACCGAGGACAGAAACTGCTTCAGTGACTGGATCGAAACCAAAAAGCCCAAGCAGAGCGGCTTTGACCACAGAACTGTTCAGGCAGGTCTCTGGATGCCCGTGCTGATGGATAAATATATGAACGAATAAAATCGGGATGTAAAAAACCAAACATCCCCTGAACACTTTAAAATAAAGAAGATTATACTGAAAAATCCATTGTAAAAAGTCTGTTTTGACTTTTACAATGGATTTTATGTTTTAAATTAACTTTCAGACTTTTACTCTATCTGTCTTTCCGACAGGTCATGAAAGAAAGGTCCGTAAAAATTTCTGAAAACTCAGCTCACATTTTATCGTTAAGTCTACTTTATAAAGTTAAAGACATAATTTGTTTTTTTACAGTTTCTTTTCTACAAATGATGCACGGAACGCGTTCGTTACGCCTACAAGGTTATTCACCACTTATCCGTGGGGTTTTATTTTTCAAAACATTGATTTTTTGAAACTATTATGATATACTGACTATGCTACACAAACTGAATAATCAGAATCAGCGGTATCTTTTTTTTAGGAATAATCATACCCTTATTCTGTCACAATTACTTTTAGAGTTGGTAAAAATGCAAGCTCCACGAAGTAGTTGTGGTTTTGATACCCCGATTCTATTTCAGTTTGTGTAGCAACAATCGGGGCTTGCGTTTTTCAGTGCGTCGGCTTTGGTTGGCGCACTTTTTTATTTTTTAGGAGGATAACAATATGAAAGGATTTATTGAAGAATTTTATTACGGGAACATCGAGCCTCAGGAATGCACGGGCGAAACCACACAAAAAATAAGAACAAAGCTCGGTGAAGTTGCAGAAAAAGAAAAGATACTGACAGGCAAGCTTACAGGAACCGAAAAAGAAGCCTTTGATGATTATGTAAATACCTGCATCAATCTGACAAGTCTCAGCTGTACTGACAGTTTTATCAGAGGCTTCAGATTGGGTGCTGAATTTACATACGACACCTTCGTCAGAAGGTAAAAAAGAAATTGTTGTTCCTTTTTTGAACAACAATTTCGGATTATTTTATTATACTCCTCACTACTCGCTCTGCATTCTCCGTGTCGGAAAAATCGAAGTTCATTTCCCTGAATTTCCGGTTTCTCTCCTCACAGAAGGGAGCCTTTATTGCTTCGGCAAGACTGCCGAAATCCTTACACACCTCACCGGGCACGCAGGCTTCATAGTCGAAATAGAAATCTCTTCTCTCTCTGTACCAATCAAGGTCGGGACAGTAAAATACCGTCTTTTTATCGAGGACACAGAAATCCATACAAATGGAGGAATAGTCCGTAATAAGTATATCCGATGCGAGGACAAGCTCTCTCACATCCTCATAATCGGTAACATCTGCCGCATATTTAAATTGGGCAGAGGAAGTATGTACCTGGGGATGCAGACGGACAAAAAGAAAGTATCCGCCGCCCAGATTACTGAGAAGCCTTTCCTCATCAAAGGAGTCAAGAAGTCTGCCGTCCCTTTGGCTGTCATCTCTGAAGGTGGGTGCATAAAGGATGATTTTCTTATCCTTTGCCTCAGGATAAAGAGAGAGAATTTTTTCCTTTGCTTTATCAGCATTTTCCCCGTTCATAAGAAAATCAAGTCTCGGTGCACCGAGAGGGAGAACTCTTTCTTCGGGCACACCGAAGGCTTCTGCATAAATCTTTCTCACGCCCTCGGAGGAGCACACCACATAGGTGAGTTTCCCGTTGGCGGCGATTTCTCTTTTTCTCAGATCCTCGGGCTGAGGGATGTGCAGGCCGAATTTTTTAAAGGCTCCTTCACCGTGCCACAGCTGAGTGATAACCGTATCCTTGCGGAAATTAAGCTTTCCCATAGGCATAAAGTTATCGTTAAGAAAAACATATTTACTCGTAGCTAAAAGCTTAGATTTGATAAGAAAGAAGCTGAGCACCCTAAAGGGCTTTCTCACAGAAAGATCCTCACGGGTAATAAGCACGAAATCATACCCGTTCTCTTTTTTCAGATATTCATAAACACAGCCGAGGGAATCCTTGAAATTTTCGTTGTGCATTGAAATAAAGGCTATGCGGTTTTCTTTTACGGGAAATAAAGCTGCACTAATATTGAAAAGAAAAGCATACAGATTATAAAGTAATTTTTTCATTTTAAAGCCTGATACCCCATTTCAGGAAGTATTTGAGAATGGACTGAATGTGTATAAGCAAAAGCTTTTTATTGCCCTTGCTCTCTCTTTCCCACAGGTGATAAACCGTAGCCATGGGATAGTGGAGAGCCTTATATTTTTCCGCAGCTCTGCGTGCTATGTCGCAGTCCTCCAAATACATAAAAAATCTCTCGTCAAAGCCGCCTAATTCTTTGAAAACCTCTGTGCGGAAGAACATAAAGCAGCCTGTGGCATTGGTTATAGGATAGGGCTTATCCTCAGGCATATCCAGCATACAGTACTCGGTCATCAGCTTGCCTACAGGCTTTTCCTTGCTGTAAAGACGGTGAGCGCCGAGATACCTCACGGTGGGGTTTCTTTTGGCCAGAAGCTGCTTTGTCCCGTCCTCAAAGCGGATATCGGGAGAGAGCAGTCCTATTTCATCATCTCCGTCCGCATAACGGCAAAGCTCCGTGATAACATCGTCCTTCAGAATAATGTCGGGATTTATAACGACATGATATTTCGAGTCGAGGAAGGGTAAAATTTTATTGTGCCCTGCGCCGAAGCCGTCGTTACTTTTAGGCTCGACTACGATTACCTCGGGGAATTTCTCTTTTATGAATTCAGCCGTACCGTCAGTAGAGGCATTGTCCACGATGTAAAGAGTAAAGGGCACACCCTTGGTTTTTTCGAGAACAGATGTAATGGTATCTGATATTTTATCCCTGCTGTTATAGGTCACGATACAGCCGCTTACAGTATAATTTTCCATTATTTACCAACCCTATCTTTTAAGAATAACTCTTTTATAAAGCTTGAAAATAAGATACCTTCTCCATTCCATTTTCTGTCTGAAGGTAGTCTTGCCTCCCGTAACATTACCGCCGTGTACACGGTAATAAATAAGGGGAAGATCTAAAAATTTAACCTTGCCGTAAATCTCGGCCAATATTCCTATCCACTGGTCGTGCATGGGGATACTGCGGGGCATAGGCATAATCTTTTTAAGCAGCCTACGGTCAAATGCCATACAGCAGCCCATATATGAATTTTTGAAAATATTACGAATAACACCCTTTTTACTGCCTCTTTTTTCAAAGAAGGAGTAGTCGGTAATGTTCAGCTCACCGTCGGTGATGTAGGCATTATGAAGGACAAGGTCATAGCCCTCGTCAAAGGCCTCCATAACTCTTTTCACCTTGTCGGGAAGCCACACATCATCCTGGTCACAGAGAAAGATTTTATCTCCTTTGCAGTAGCGTATGGCATTGACGAAGTTTGATACCACACCCTTGCTTTTGCCCTCTACCCATACTACACGGCTGTCCTCGGCGGCTATTCTTTTTACTATCTTTTCCGTCATTCCACCCGGTCTGTCATCGGATACAATTATTTCATCGCCGTAGGAAAGCTGAGGAAGAATGGAGCGGATCTGCGCTTCGATATATTTTTCGCCCTTATAGGCGGCAAGTGCAACGGAAATCATAGGACATCCTCCATTAGTCTGTATATGGGTAGTATAACACTAAAAAGAAAAATTTACAAGTGGGGAAAGAACTAAGAAAAGGTCACCCTGTCCGGAAACAAAGTGACCTCTGTTTTATTCGTGATCAAAAAATCTGATTTTATCTGTTATCTCCAGCCCGTAAGAGGCCAAGAGCTCCTTTGCCTTTTCGTAAAGCTCACCTTCACCGTAGGCATCGGGGATATGAGCATCCACGCCGATAACCGTAAACGGCTTATATTCCCCTGCTATTTTCCAGAAGGAGGGGTGAGGATAGCCCGGCTTTCCGTCATTAATGCCGTGCTTTAAGCCGAGAAGATTATATTCGAGAGGAGTGCGTGTCTCTACTGCCTTTTCAATAATGGCACGGGAAATCTCCTCGCATTTTTCGTCGAATTCGGGATAGCCCCTCATAAAAATGTCGGGATGGGCAATATAGGAGAAAATGCCCTCATCGAGTGCCTGTAAAATATCGTTTTTATATCTTTCGAGCTCCTCATAAGAGTGAAGATTGCCGTTATAGACACTGCTCGGCTCGTCGGTACTGAAATGGTGACCGCAGATAACATAATCTATGCCGTGCTCACGGATTTTTTCCCTGAGCCAAGGGAGATATTTAGGGAAATACTCACACTCGAGTCCGAGCTTAATGCTGATTTTATCCTTATATTTTTCCCTTAAGGCCTTCACACTGTAACAGTAGTCCTTAAGCTCACCTTCGTGCATTCTCATCCCGGAAACAAATCCGCCCTCAAAGGGCCAGGGACTGTGATCGGCAAAGCCTATTTCGTCAAAACCGGCCTCAATGGCAGCAAGAACAAACTCCTCGTCTGCACCGTGAGCGTGGAAGCATCTTTCAGTATGTGTATGGTAGTTATATTTCATTTTTTCACCCCATAACGCTCTTTACATGCATTATCATAGAAGTAAGAATAGAGGCTTCATCAGGATTGAAATATTCGGAATGTAAGCACTGCTCACATTCACAGCCTACATGGTAAAAGCATCCCTTCGCCTCGTCGAGATAATATCCGAAATCCTCCGTGGTCATAAGAGGCAGTGTGCCTACGGCTACATTTTCCCTGCCGAGAATCTCTCTCGCACAGTCCTCAATATAGGCCGTCTTTTCCTCATCATTTACTATGCCCGGGTAGCTTTCGATTATTCTTACCTCGGCTTCACCGCCCATAGCCTTCGCTATTCCCTCTGCGGTTTCGGTTATTCTTTTACGCAGAAGCATACGGGTTTCCCTGCCTAAAGAGCGTGCAACACCCGTCATAGAGCAGGAGCCGGAAACAGTATTTCTGAAGGTACCCGCATTAAAGGTGCCGATAGTTATAACGGCACTGTCGGTAGGATTAATTTCTCTCGAAACAAGCGCCTGCAGAGCCGTTACAATTTGTGAGCCGATAAGAATGGCATCGGTGCCCTTATGAGGCTCGGCACAGTGAGTAGAGGTACCCCTCACATCGATTTCTATTATATCGGAGGCAGCATAGAATTTACCGTATTTTACGAGGATGCTCCCGGTTCTCAGCTCAGGTCTGATATGAATACCGTAGACCTCGTCCACATCCTTCATTACACCCTTTTCGATAAGCCTCTGTGCTCCGCCGTCACCCTCCTCATCCGGCTGAAAGATAAGCTTAACCGTACCCTTCAGCTCGCCTCTGAGAGAAGAAAGCACCTTCGCCGCACCTAAAAGCGAGGCAGTATGGATGTCGTGTCCGCAGGCGTGCATAACACCCTCATTTTCCGAGGAAAAGAAAAGATCGGTCTTTTCCTTTACGGCTAAGGCATCAATGTCAGCACGCAGAGCCACGGTTTTGCCCGCCTCACTGCCCTTCAGGGTGGCAACAACACCTGTGGAAATCGGTCTTTCACAGGTGTAGCCCCATTTCTCCAGATAGGAGAATATAAGCTCTGTAGTGCGGAATTCTCTGTTTCCTCTTTCGGGATAATGATGAAGCTTACGCCTGATATCACGGGCAAGAGGATAAGCCTCCTCACACAGAGAGATAATTTTTTCGTCCGTCATTTTTATCATCCTAAGATACTGTCCATATTATAAAAGCCTGCCTCCTGTGAAGCGAGGAACTCTGCGGCAGAAAGAGCACCCTCAGCGAAAAGACCTCTGTTTTCAGCCTCATGCTTGAGAGTTATTACCTGACTGCCCATAGCAAAGATAATTTCGTGAGTACCGACCTCACCGCCCATACGCAGAGAGTGAATGCCGATTTCATTTTTACTTCTTTTGCCGTATCCCTGTCTGCCGATATTATATTCAGCCTCTGATCTGACGCTTTTTATGGCATCTGCAAGCAGAATTGCAGTACCGGAAGGAACATCCAGCTTCTGATTATGATGCTTTTCGATGATTTCTATATCGCTGTCCGGCAGTGCCTTGGCGGCAATTTTTGCAAGGCAGGAAAGAATCGCTACACCCAGAGACATATTCTGCGAATAAAACAGAGGAACCTCAGCACTTGCGCTTTTAATCATCGCCATTTCCTCCTCATTCTGTCCCGTAGTGGCAATAACCACGGGCAGACCTCTTTTAAGAGCATAGGAAGTCACATCATAGGTTGCGATATGATTAGAGAAATCAATAAGCATATCAGCCTCGCCGGTAAATTCCCCGAGGCTTTTATAAATGCCGTTTTCTGCATCAGCTTCAAACTCAATACTTACCTTAGCGGCAAGTGTATGCTTTTCACTTTTTTCGATTAGGTCACAGAGAGTCCTGCCCATTCTGCCGCCTGCACCGTTAACTATTATTTTCATTACCTAAACCTCAATTATACATCAATGCCCTGTTCACGCATTTTCTCTAAAAGAACTGCCTTGTGGTCGTCCTCCATAACAGTGAGGGGAAGTCTTACATAGTCCTCACAGAAGCCCATAGCAGCCATAGCGGCCTTGGCAGGGATGGGATTGACCTCGCTGAAAAGAGCCTTGATAAGGCCGAAATATTTAAACTGCATTTCAGCCGCGCCCTTCACATCACCGTCAAAGAATCTCTGACACATTTCGTTTGTTTCCTTCGGAAGCACATTTGACAGAACAGAGATGACACCCTTACCGCCCACTGAAAGGAGAGGAACGATCTGATCATCGTTACCTGAGTAAAGGTCGAGCTTATCGCCTACAAGAGCCATAGTCTCTACAATTTTGTCAATCTGACCGTTAGCCTCCTTGATACCCTGAATCATAGGATGCTCAGCAAGCACGGCATAGGTGGCGGGTTCAATGTTGACACCCGTTCTCGAGGGAACATTATAAAGAATGATAGGCTTGGTGCTTGCATCTGCGATAGCAGTGAACATCTTTATGAGTCCCTTCTGTGTAGCCTTGTTATAATAAGGGGTAACCACAAGCATAGCATCACAGCCAACCTCACAGGCATACTTAGTAAGGTCGATGGCATAATCTGTGTCGTTAGAGCCTGTACCTGCGATAACGGGTACACGGCCTGCTACTACCTCCACTGCAAATTTAAGCACTCCTCTGTGCTCCTCGTCAGTGAGGGTTGAGCCTTCGCCTGAGGTACCTGCGATAACGAGAGCGCTGATGCCCTCAGCAATCTGCCATTCGATTAATTTTTTAAAGCTTTCATAGTCAACACCGTTTTCATTGAGAGGCGTGATAAGAGCCGAAGCGGCACCGGTAAAAATAGGTTTTCTTTCCATAATAGCAAAACTCCTTTATTATAAAATCCTTTTTTATAATATTTCAACAAAGAAAAAGCATTCGAAAATTACGAATGCTTTGTAACCGATAATATACGACAAAAGCCGTAAAACACAATTATAATAGCACTCCGCAAATGCGACAGTCAAAGAGATATTATTCCCTTTGCCCAGAAGGTCTTTCGCCTGACCTCTTCGGCGGTTACCCCTTTCACTTTAAAGGAATGTGCGAAATCCCCTCTAAGGATAAAGCTACTGATGACAAACCGCGCCTCTATCTTTAATTGAAATATTTTATTTTTACTGATTTTAGCACTATTTCAGCTGTGTGTCAATAGGAATAGTGAAAAAACTCCCTGCTCATCCGATTTTAGACATAATGAAGCGGAAAAACTCCATAACCCATTTAATTAGTGAATACACAGCAGAAAAGATAATTCCGTGCTTATCCTCAGGCTTATCCAGATTCTTGTTTGCACTCCATACTTCTGTATTACAGTTATCCTCTGTCATAGGATAGGCTGTCTGTGTTTCGTTGTCATATACGATAAACTGCGTATATTCAAAATCGTCAACCGTGAGCTGTCTGTCAGCTGTTACAACTGCGAGAAGCACCGATGTTTCAAACTCGGTCCAGTTTGAGTGGGTTATACCCTTGGTAAACCAGGTAGAATCGGGAAATGCACAGGTAGAAGCATCTATTCTCTTATCGGGAGAAATATACTTTCCTTTGCCCTCTGCCTCTCTGGCGGCGATATACTCGGCATCGAGAGGCTCATAGACAGTAGAGGTGGTTGCACCGAAGGAGGCCTTCTCCACTGTGGCAAACTGGTCAGCCACATAATCTCTCGATTCGGCAATAGCCGCTAACTGGAAGCCGTACTTCGCGATTACACCAACCTTGACCCTGTCATCTCTGAGAGACTGGAAAACAGTGTCGATTTCTGTCATAACATTGTAGTGATAATCCTCGATCTTCGTGATAAGATTTTTATATTTTTCTCTCTTTGCACTGCCTTCTTCGCCAAAGACATAAAGCAGAGCATCATCGAAATCATCCTCGCATACCAGTGCCCAGTAGCCCGGCCAGGTAAAGAAGGTAGAAAGGGCAAGAGCAGATGTGACGCCGTGTACGAGCTTTCCGTAAATCTCTGTCTCATTAAAATCGAAGTTCATAGCAGTTAAGGTTTTAGCGGCAAGATCAATACTGGAGGTAATAAATGAATCCAGCTCAAACCAACCGATTGCTCCGAAATCTGCAAGCATTCTGTTTATGGCATTTACATCAAGGACAAATTTACCGCTGATAGGCTCACTGATGATTTCGCCTCCGGCTGCAACACTGCCGTTAAAGCTCACACCGTGAATACTGTCGTTACCGTATTTTTTCAGATAAGCCATCACGACGGAGGTGCCCAGACATCTGGCTATAACTGCTACCTTTTCTGCACCGGTAATCCTTTTGACCGCTTCCACATATTCGTGGAATTCATCTGCAGTTTTCATAGGATCCTGTCGCCAATCATAAAAGAAATGATAGTCAGCATAATGGTAATAACCGCCCCTTGAGAGCTTCGCATCACGGGAAAGCTGCCATTTGGTTAAATCCACAGTATGCTGTGAAAGACCGCTTCCGTTCCAGTTTTCACCGTTTTCATCATAACGCACTTCTGTGAAAAGCTCGCCTACTTCCTTTTCAAGAGCGGCATAATAATTATCCCACTCATCATTTATGATACCCTCTAAAAGGAAGGGCATAAGAATATTGACGGCAGCCTCGCCCAAGGCACCTTCCTCTGAGCCGCCAAAAATATTCATTATCTCATTGAACTGAAAGAGCTTCACTTTCTTTTCGGCATCATAAATAGCCTCACCGTCGCCGTAAATGGTAACAACGGGGATCGGACTTCCGTCAACCTTGTAGCTTGCGGCACCGACCGGAGCGGCAAGTGTGAAAAGCATAACAAGAACAAGTGCCAGAGAAATCAGTTTTTTCATAAAATTACCTCTTTTCATAAATGTTATTCAAAAACTTTAATTCTGTTATATATAATATCAAAAACGGAAATAAAAAGTCAAGTTATATACACAACATTCCTGCAGTTAAGACAAAAATACAATCAAATATGATTGACGATTTTAATGTATAAATCGTTGCACTCTATGTATATTACATCGTGACTGTTATCTTCAGATTTTTCTTTTACTAATTCAGCCGATAATTCATATTTATCGAATTCAATAACCAAAGGTTCTCTTTTACTCATAAATCCGCAAAGCATCAATGTTTTATAGCACTGTTTGTTTTTTATATGTTTGCTTTTACAAATATTGACAGTAATATCACCGACATCATTTTCAGCAAAAACAAGCTCACAATCATCATTAAGCTGACAGTTTCCGATGATTTTTACTATTTTTTCATTTCCGTTAGGAGGGGTGAAATAAATAAAACAATAGGGCGGCTCCATTCTGTAGCTTTCTAATGAAGCTGTTAAATTTGAATGATAGGTCAATTGTCGAATACCCTGAAACAAACCCAACAATATAAAAATCAGTATTGGAATAACAAGACAAGCAAGAAATATTTTAATATGCTTTTTCAATGATTATCACTCCTCAATATAATTCTTAAGTGAAGTCATTTTAAATATCTCCTATCAGTTTTCACGGTGCTTTTTATACGCACCAATAAACAGTGACAAAGCAGATATAAGATAATGAATGATTAATACGGCGTAATACCTGAAAGCATCCGGCTCGTTCATATAATCAGCCGATAAACCGAAGGCTTCGCTCCATACGGCAGAGGGATACTGTACCATATACCCGATAAAAGGAACGGCTAAGCCTAAAAGGAACAGAACGGCACATAAAATTACGGGAAGAATTATAATTGAAACAAAGCTTAAGCTTTTACTGAAATGAAGCCTCTGACCGATAAGGCAACCTATGAATAATAAGACGCAGAAAAGAGCGATTATCAGGGAGCCTGCCACAGGCTTAATCTGTTCCAGAATGAAAAAGCCGGAAAGAGTGAAAAGCACACTCATCATCAGCAAGGCTAAGGTAGACCATAGTGTGTTGGTAATGAATCTTTTAAGCACAGCAAACACCTCTTTCTGTCAGAATGCAGTATCTTACAGTCAAATGTTACCATATAGCACCCTGATTGTCAATTAAGAAAATTAATACCTCTTTACGAACAAAAAAATATGTGGTATAGTAAGCCTATCAAAATAAAGAGGTGCGGAAAATGGAAAACCTTATCAAAAGAAACACTCCCCTTGTCGCTGACTGCTTTACTCTCGAAACAGCAGACAGAGCCGACGGCAAGGACTACTACGAATATTACACTCTTGGCGGAAAGATACATATCAAGGGTAACTGCAAGATAAGCCAGGCTATGGGCTACTACGATTACCTGAAAAAACACTGCAGAGTTAACCTTTCTCACTGCGGCAACACCGCTTTTACCGTAACGGAGGCTCCTCTGCCCGAAGACAGACACGGAAAAGTAATCGAGCAGAAAAAGAGAGCCTATCTCAATTACTGCACCTTCGGTTATTCCATGCGCTCATGGCAGTGGGATAAATGGGAAAAAGAAATAGACTTTATGGCTATGCACGGCATAAATTTGCCTCTGACCGCAGTAGGTAACGAGGCGGTTATTTACTACACCCTCCGTGATTTCGGCCTCAGTGAAGATGATGCACTTAATTTCGTGGCCGGCCCCTCCTATTACCCCTGGCAGATGATGACCAACCTCGACACATTTATGGCGATACCCGATGTGAAATTCATCGAAAAGAGACTCGCTCTCGGTAAAAGGATAATCGAAAGAGAGCTTGAATTAGGTATGACACCCATACAGCAGGGCTTTGCAGGTCATATTCCCCCTGCTCTGGCTGAAAGGGTAGGTGCGAAGGGTCTTCAGCAGCTTCCCACCTGGTGCGGTTTTCCCGGCACGGTACAGCTCGATCCCCTCGATGAAGCCTTCACAGTGGTCGGTACTGCCCTACTCGAAAAGCAGAAGGAGCTTTTCGGCGCACACGGTCTTTATGCCTGTGACCCCTTCCACGAAAACGAGCCTCCCGTAGACGGTGACGAATATCTCCACGATGTAGGCAGGACTATTTCAAAAATGTACACCGACTTCGGTAAGGACAGCGTATGGATTATGCAGGGCTGGTCTCTCCGTGAGGAAATAGTCAAGGCTGTGGACAGGGACAGACTTCTCATTTTAGACCTTGATGCTTCAAAGAGTGAAAAATTAAAGGGCTTTATGGGATATAATTTCGTGGCAGGTACACTGCATAACTTCGGCGACAGGAACTCTCTCCACGGCTCGGTTGAGCTTTTAGGCGAGAATATTTATAAAAAGAGAAGGACTGTATATCCGAACTGTATCGGCACGGGACTTTTCCCCGAAGGATTTTTCCAGAATCCGCTCTACTACGAGCTTGCATATCTTATGCTGACGGAAAAGGATGAAATCGACCTCGACTCCTTCCTCGACGATTACGCAGAAAGACGCTACGGAAGTAAAGAGGAATGTCTGAAAAAGGCGGTGCATCTGCTTAAAGAAAGCTGCTACCGCAGTACCTGCATCGGCAGAGAGACAAGCTCCATAATAGCCGCCCGTCCCTCCACCACCCACTACCACACAGCACCCAATGACCATGTGGAGCTTCGCTATGACAATAAGGTGCTTTTCTCTGCACTTAAGGAGCTTTTAAAGAGCGAAAAGGCAAATAAGGACGGCTACAGCTTCGATGTATGCGATATTCTGAGACAGGTGCTTTCCAACAAGGCAAAGGAAGTCTATTTCAGTATTATGAAGGCATTCGGTGAAAAGGATATGGCTTCTTTTAAAGAGAAAACTGCCCTGTTCTCAGATATACTTCTTGACGCTGACCGTCTGCTTTCTACAAGAGATGAGCTTACCCTCGACAGTCACATAAAAGAAGCGATGGAAAATGCCTGCTGTGAAGACCACAGAGAGCTTTTCCGGCTTAATGAGGTTACACTTCTCACTATCTGGGGACCCCATACGGAAATCGAGCTTTTCGACTATGCATGGAAGGAATGGGCAGGACTGATAAAGCACTACTATCTCCCCCGCTGGCAAATGTTTTTCCGCAAGCTCGAGGAGGACTTTGATACCGACGGCAGTCATATTTCAGATACTCCCTTTAACCATAATGAGAGAAATGACTATAACACCACCGACTTTCAGAAGGAAATGGAGAAATTTGAGTTTGATTTTATAAAGAGCTATAAACCAAGCTCCCCTTTAAACAGAGGCTGTGAAAATACTGTCGATGTGACCAAAGAAATAACAGAAAAATACTCTTCTATCATATAATTTTTCTGTTGACTTAAAGAGTAAAAAATGATAGAATAAAGACACAATAAAAATAAAACTTCCCGAGTGACTGACGGATAAATAGGGTTAAACCTATATGGAGCCGGGAATTATAAGCCGACCGTCTGGGCAGTTTTGTAAAAGCAAGACTGCCCGTTTTTGTTTTTACGAAACTTCTGCTGTAAAGGAGCGAAAACTATGGAAAAATTTACAAAAGAATGGAACGGATTTATCGAAGGTAAATGGTGTAATGAAATCAATGTAAGAGACTTCATTCAGAAAAACTACCGTCCTTACATCGGAGACGAAGGCTTTCTCGCTGAGCCCACCGAAAAGACAAAGAGACTTTACGGTGCCTTAGAAGAAAAATTTAAGGAAGAAAAAGAAAAAGGCGGTGTTATCGGCATCGATACAGCTACAGTTACCTCCCTTACCAATTATCCCGCCGCCTATCTCAAAAAAGAAGACGAGCTTATTGTAGGTCTTCAGACAGGTGCACCCTTGGTCAGAAGCGTTAACCCCTTCGGCGGTATCCGTATGGCCAGAAGTGCCTGCCGTGCCTACGGCTATGAGCTTTCAGAAAGAATCGAAAGAGAATTTTTATACAAAACTACACACAATGACGGTGTTTTCAGAGTATACACCGACTCTATGCGTGCTATGAGACACACAGGTATTCTCACCGGTCTTCCCGATGCTTACGGCAGAGGCAGAATCATCGGTGACTACCGCCGTATAGCTCTTTACGGTATCGATGTCCTTATCGGTGAAAAGCAGAAGGATAAAAAGGAGCTTGGCCGAAAGAGAATGACCGAGGAAAACATCCGTCTTTCCGAGGAGCTTTTCAAGCAGATTTCCTTCCTGGAAAAATTAAAGGAAATGGCCGGTCTTTACGGCATAGATATTTCCCGACCTGCAAACAATGCACAGGAAGCAATACAGTGGCTCTATTTCGGCTATCTTGCCGCCAATAAGGAGCAGAACGGTGCCGCTATGTCCTTAGGCAGAACAGGTACCTTTATAGATATTTACATCGAAAGAGATATGAGACTCGGTATTCTCGACGAAAAGGGCGCACAGGAGCTTATCGACCAGTTCGTTATGAAGCTCAGAATGATAAGACAGCTCCGTACACCCGAATATAACGAGCTTTTCGGCGGAGATCCTATGTGGATTACAGAGGCTGTAGGCGGTATGGGCGAGGACGGCAGAACCCTCGTTACAAAAACTGCATTCCGCTTCCTTCATACTCTCTATAATCTCGGCAGTGCTCCCGAGCCTAACCTTACTGTTTTATGGTCAGAGAAATTACCCGAGGACTTCAAGCGCTACTGCGCCAGAGTTTCCATCGAGACTGACTCCATCCAGTACGAAAATGACGACATTATGCGCCCTGCCTACGGTGATGATTATGCCATAGCCTGCTGTGTCAGTGCTATGAAATTAGGCAAGCAGATGCAGTTTTTCGGTGCCAGATGTAACCTTCCCAAGGTGCTTCTTCTCTCTCTCAACGGCGGTAAGGAAGAAAAATACGGTATGGAAATCGGCCCTCAGATGGAGCCTGTGGAGGATAAGGTTCTCGACTACAACGAGGTCCGTCAGCGTCTCGACTACTATCTCAGCTGGCTGGCCGGCGAATATGTGGACACTATGAATGTTATCCACTATATGCACGATAAATACGCCTACGAAAAAACTCAGCTCGCCCTCCACGACACGGATGTAGACCGTGTTATGGCATTCGGTGTGGCAGGTCTCTCGGTTATTACTGACAGCCTTTCAGCCATCAAATATGCAAAGGTACGCCCTGTATTTGACGAAAGAGGCATCATCTGCGATTTCGTAACCGAGGGTGACTTCCCCACCTACGGCAACGACGATGACCGCGCAGACGAAATCGCCAAGGAGCTTTTGGACCGCTTCATTACCGAGCTTCGTAAAAATCCCACCTATAAAAACGCTACTCACACCCTCTCTGTTCTCACTATCACAAGTAATGTGGTTTACGGACAGAAGACAGGCGCCACACCCGACGGCAGAAAAGCCGGTGAGCCCTTCGCTCCCGGTGCCAACCCGATGCACAACAGAGAAAAGAACGGTGCTCTCGCCTCTCTTAACTCCGTGGCAAAGCTCAGATACGACTCCTGCCGTGACGGTATTTCAAATACCTTCTCTATCGTTCCCGATGCCCTCGGCAAAAACGACGAAGAAAGAAAAGACAATCTTGTTTCTATACTTGACGGCTATTTCGTACAGAAGGCACATCACATCAATGTAAATGTTCTCGACAGACAAAAGCTCGTCGATGCGATGGAAAATCCCGACCTTTATCCCAATCTTACTATCCGTGTTTCGGGCTATGCCGTTAACTTCCACAAGCTCTCCAAGCAGCAGCAGAAAGAGGTTATCAGCCGTACCTTCCACGAGAGATTTTAAGCTATGAAGGGTTATGTTCACTCTCTGCAGTCAATGGGCACCGTAGACGGTCCCGGTGTAAGGGCGGTGCTTTTCACAGAGGGCTGCCCCCTGCGCTGTGCCTACTGTCATAATCCCGACACATGGGAAATGAAAGAGGAGAGCCTCGTCGGTGCAGAAGAAATCGCTGAACGGATCATCCGTCTTTACCCCTACATCAAAAACGGCGGTGTGACCTTTTCGGGCGGTGAGCCCTGTGTACAGGCAGAGTTCCTTTATGAGGTTGCACTTCTGCTGAAAGAAAAGAAGCTTCACATCGCACTGGACACCTCGGGCTGTATCCTCGATGAAAGCACGAAAAAGCTGCTGACAGCTACGGATATGGTGCTGTTAGATGTAAAAATGACAAGCGAAGAGGACTACGGAAAATATATCGGCGGAAGCCTCGGCAAGACGATGGACTTTCTCGGTTATCTCGAAAAAAAAGGAATTGAAACTCATATAAGGCATGTGGTAGTTCCCGGCATCAACGACACAGAGGAGGACATAAAAAAACTCCGTGAGCTCATCTCGCCCTACACCTGTGTCAGTAAAACGGAGCTTCTCCCCTTCCGCACTCTGTGTCTGGAAAAGTATGAGAATATGGGGATAGAATTTCCCTTGAAGGGTACAGAACAGATGGACAAGGAAAGACTTCAGAAGCTCGCAGAGCTTATTTAATGCGGAATTCGGAGAACCTCTCCGTCACGCAAAGCGTGCCACCTCTCCTTTCAGGAGAGGCCCTGCGATGTGGCACCTTCGGTGCTATTGTATTGGGCGGTTAAGATTTGGTGAAAGAGGAAGTGACAGACCGCCGCTTTTACAGATAAAATAAAGATAATCCCACAGACGAAAAATCTGTGGGATGTTTGTTTATTAAAAGCAAAGACTGCAGGGTTTCCTGCCGAAAAGCTCAGCTGTTTTCAAATCTGTTTCAAAGGCTGTCCTTCCTGCACAGTAGATGTCACTGTGATACTTTTTCCCCGACGGAGTTGAATAAACTTTTTCTGATTCTTTTTTCTCAGGCTTCATAAGCTGATATCGAAGTTCACCATCACTATTTATTACGAAGGCTTCACCACCGATTTCAGAAAGATTTATTTCACCCTCAGGAGAAATGAGATAAAGATCATCCTTGTTATGAAGCTCTGCTTTTCCTATCTTATATATTCCTTCCTCGAAAATCACGTTAACCACTTCTACATCCTTTGATTTTTCACAGTACACTTCAATATTATGCTCACTGAAACCGAAATGTATAATCGACGGAGTAGGTCTGAGATTTTCATAAAGATAATAAGATAAAAGCAGATTACAGGCGACCGAGAGAATAAATAAAAATCGAAAAAATACTTTCTTTGCTTTTTTCATACTATGTTCCTCCACTTTGGTAAAAATAAAAAAGTGCGCCATTGAGACGCACCGAAAAATGCATCTCAAAGTTTGCGCCAACAAACAACCTAAATCCGTTACTCCGAACATAGCAAATGAGACACACTTTTACCTAAAGTGTGTGGAGCAACTAAAAAAATATTAAGTTGTCTGTTGGCAAGAATAATTTACCACATTTTTATAGAAAAATCAATATTATTTAAGCAAAAGAATTATCGGGCGGATAATATCCGCCCTGCAAGCTCCCCGGGTCAACCTTCGGCTGCCACCTCCTCAAGGGTCAATGTCATTAGCTTACGGTAATTCAGCGGACACAATACATTGTGTCCCTACGATATACCTCAGCTGTGCTAAGAAAAAGGACACGGCGTACCGTGTCGCTATATAATCATTAATATTTTAGGCGGCATATCACTTTCGGTTTTCCAAAATCTTATACGCCGTTCTGCATTCTGCATTTTGCATTCTGCATTCAGTTTATCTGTCTCTGTCAAACTGATCCATACCTGTGAACTTTCTGCCCCAGGCATTTGCCCAGCCTTCGCAGTAAAGCTTGCCGTATGCTATGTTATTCTTCTTTCTGTAGCCTGCGAAGCAGTTACACCAGATAACTGAGGGAAGTGCGATAACGATGTAGTAGAGAGGTCCTAAAACGAGGCACTGCCAGGTGTGACCGTACTCATGAATTCTGACATCGTGTGTCCACTTTTTATTCTTATGCTGATCCTTCATAAAGATGAAAAGTCCCATCGAAAGACCACCTGCATTCCAGGGCATATAAACTATTTTAGCGTAGCCGAAATGCTGCCAGCGATAGCCCTTAATTTTGGTGAAATAAAGATACATAAGACCGCCGACTATGTTTACGGGAAGTCCCCAGGTCCACTGAACGAGATAGAAAAGAAATGCCTTCACACTCTTTTTCCAGCCCTTTGCTTCGGGGATAGGCTCCTTCTGATCAAGCTCAAGAATCAATTCTTTTTTCATTATTCTGCCTCCTTTATTTCTTTTTCTTTTTTACCGGATCTGATTGCAGACATTTCAGCCTCTTTTTCGAGGAGAATGTCATATTCACCGTCTTCATTTGCTTCTACAGTATGAGCTTCACCGTCATTATTCTGACCGAGCCAGGTCTTTTCATATTTCTGACCTGTAAGCTGCTCAACGGTTTTGATCTGCTCAGCAGTAAGAGTAACATTACCGTATCTGTGCTTGGTAGCTATCGCTGCACAGATCATTCTGTGCTCAGCCTTATTCATCTTAAACTTATGAAGAAGGAAGAGTGAGATAAGAGCGAGAGCGATAGGAATAATGGCAACACACAGACGCACACCGAAAAGTGCACTGTCCGGCTGCTGATAAAGTAAGCCCGTGGTCTTTTCGTATTCGGTAACCTCACTGCCGGTCATAAGACCGAAGCGGCCGAGAATAACCAGCACCAGACTCTGAACGGTAGTTGAAACACAGGTCTTGATAAGAGTATTAAAGGTACCGATAACACCTTCACGTCTTCTGCCTGTGATCGCCTCATCAATGTCTGAAATGTCGGGGAAAATGTTTGTGGCTACATAGCCTATACCCGATTTACCGAAGGGATAGCACACAGCAGAAAGCATAAGAAGGAGAGTCCAAATAAACGAACCGCTGTTTTCGTCGGTGGGATTCATAAACAGACACACTGCAAAGCCTATAAGCATAAGAGGTGTAACAACATCAGCACACTTTTTTTTGCCGTGCTTCATAGTCAGAGCGTAGTTGAGCGGGAAGGCTGAAGCCTCAAATATACCCTCAATCGTAGTGAAAAGTCCGTAATACTTAATAAGTCTGGCGATATATCTTATATAGAATACAAGTGATGAGCGGTAGAAGTTGCAGGCAGTGTTATAAAAGAGGCTCATAATAAAATACTGTCTGAATGCCTTATTTTTAACAACGAGAGCATACTCCTGTAAGAAGTATTTGAAGTCAAACTTTTCCAGCACCATATCAAGAGAGGGCTTTTCTCTCGTTTTTCTGAAGGTATGTACCAGACAAACAGCATATACAACACCGAGAATGATGCCTACAAGGAGCATAGGAAGCTCTGCGCCGCTCTCGGGATCGCTGAAGCCGAATACACCGAGAATAGCCATAGCAAGGAAGAAGGAGGGGAACATACCGAAGGAGTTGAAAATATATCCCACGGAGTTGTACTGTGTTCTCAGATCATAATCGGGTGCAAGCTCGGGAAGCATAGCAACATGAGGAACATCAACAAAGGAATATGCTGTCTTATAAAGCACATACACGGCCGTAAAATAAATTATAGCCTGTGTAGGTCTCGCAGCGCCGTCAAGGCCGTAGGAGTTCCACAGTAATGCGAAGCTGACAGCATAAAGAGGCATAGCCCAGAGAATGTAGCGTCTGTGTCTGCCGTATTTCGAACGGGTTCTGTCGGTAATAATACCTATAAACGGGTCAATAACCGCATCCCAGATACCTGCAATAAATGTAACGATTGCAGCCTGCTCGGGCTTGAGATTTACCACACCTGTCAGAAAGAGGGTGAAATAAAGGCTGATAACATAGCCTGAGCCCGATGTTGTGATGTTTGCACTGCTGTAGTTAATCATAGGGATGACATCTTTTTTAAAGGTACCCTTGACGCCCAGCAGCTTAAGGATTTTTTGTTCCATTTTACCACTCCTGTGTCAAATAATTGCAATGTATATACTTTACCATTTTACCGAGGTAAAGTCAAGGAAAAAGGAGGATTTTTCCCTTTAATAATTCAGTTTTTATAATACTCTTTCAGTCTTTCATATTCCCCGTCGGAAATTTCTACTATACCGCCGTGCTTAAAGCCGTAAGGGAAGGAGAAGCTTTCCTTAGCCATAGTGAAATTACTGTCTCCCGGCGTGGCGGAAACAAAAGGTACATAGCCCATTTTCGGCTTCTCACAGCCGAAGAAATCGAGCATCAGACACCATCTGCCGTCGGGAAGAACGATGGTAGTAGGTGCCTCATAGGAGCCTGCATTTCCGAGAGATGCCATATACTCCTCAAGCTTTTTGTCGTGTGTCCACGGTCCGTCAAGGCTGTCGGCAGTAGCGTGCATATTCATCGGAGGGTGGTCTGCGTTTTTATAGAACATATGGTAGGTATCACCGATTTTACGGATGTGGGTGTCAAGGATTTCATTATCCTTGGTGAAAAACATTTTCGGCTCGGTGAAGGTAACGAAATCCTTAGTTACAGAGCAGAAAATGGACATGTGAGAATAGTCGTCCTCCTTTACCGTAGAGCCCCAGTGGATAAGGTACTCCCCTTTTTCCTCATCAACGAAGACCTCGGGTGCCCACATACATCCGAAGCTCTCTGTTCCGATGGGCAGAAGGGTTTCCTCTGAGAAGTTGATAAGATCATCGGTTTTCCACATACGAAGACATTTACTGCCTGTCCTGTTTACTATCTTCCAGTTTACCTGATAGTTTTCGTCCATTCGGTCAACAATCAGCTCGTCGGTGGTAAGAATTACGAAAGAGCCGTCCAAAAGGCGGACTATTTCTATGTCACGGCAGCCCCTGAAGCCTTTTTCTGCAGTAAGGATAGGCTTGCCGCCGTTTAACTGCTCCCAGTTGAAGCCATCCTTACTTACGGCAAAATATACCTGCTCTCCGTCGGGTGTGAGCTTTTCTCTGAAGTGAGTGAATAAGTAGGGCATAATGTTTTCTCCTTGTTATTATTATAAGTCAGCTTAACGGACAGTTACCCAACCGTTTATTATTCATCATTATAACATCACCGAAAAGTCTTTTCAAGAAAATAGTGAAACATTATTGAAAAATAATAAGTCTTGATGTAAAATGAATTATACTTTAAATAAGGAGTCGATACTATGCTTGAATATACGGAATTTGACCGAAACGGTGAAAGACTTATCTGTAAAATGGGTGAAAAGCATCCCGAAATGTATCTTACCATTAAAGTCAAAAAATTTACTGACGGCGAAACAGTCACTGTAGAGGACAGTGAAAACGAAACTGCTTTCCTTATTCTTAAGGGTGAGGCCGAAATCAGATGGCAGGACAGAAAAGAAAAAATGGTCAGAAGCGGACCTTTCGAAAAAACACCCTACTGTCTCCATGTGCCCCGTAATGTGAAGGTTGAAATCACAGCCAAGGAAGGCACTGAAATTCTCATCGAGCAGGCAGATAACGAAAACGACTTCGCACCCGTATTATATAAGCCCGAGGACATTCTTTATCAGGAATTCGGTAAAGGTCAATGGGGCGGCACGGGACACAGAATCTGCTCCACGGTTTTCGATTACGACAATGCCCCCTATTCAAATATGGTTCTCGGTGAGGTCTTTAACCAGCCCGGCAAATGGTCAAGCTATCCTCCCCACCATCATCCTCAGCCTGAGGTTTACTACTATCAGTTCGATAAGCCCCAGGGCTTCGGTGCCTGCTTCGTTGGTGACAATGTTTATAAGAGCATTCACGGCTCTGCCTCATACATCACCGACGGCAACGACCACCATCAGGTAGTTGCCCCCGGCTACGAAATGTGCTATGTATGGATGATACGCCACCTTAAGGATGACCCTTGGTATAAAACTACGAGATTTTATGCTAAGGAGCACGAATGGCTGACGAAAGAGTAAGCTGAGACCGGCACCCTTTTGTCCGTTCCGCTGTCACGGACATTTCCCCTAACAGGGGAATTTCCTTTCAGTGGAGGCTCTGCGATGTGGCACCTTCGGTGCTATTATATTGGGCGGGAGGATTTAATATAACGGCAAATATATTCCGTCACATAAAGTTTTCGAATTAATAAATGTATAAAAAACTAAACATCCACTGAACACTTTAAAATAAAGAAGATTATACTGAAAAATCCATTGTAAAAAGTCTGATTTTTGACTTTACAATGGATTTTATGTTTTAAATATGCTTTCAGGCTTTTTGCTCAAGCCGCTTGGCTCACATTTTATCGTTTAGTATACTTTATAAAGCTAAAGACATATTTAGTTTTTTAGCCCATTTTTTAACATAAGTTTTCATCGTATTCCTCAGAATCTGATGCATCATACAACGGAGCAAGAAATCTGTCCGTTAGTTTTAAAGCAACATTGATTCCCGATTCAAAGCCTTTTTTAAAATGATCCTTACAACAAGTGTTTAAAAAATCGCAATACGCTCTACGCAAAAAAATATATTTTACTTTTTCTTCAACGGGTAGATCTTTAATTATCCCATACAATTCTTTTGAGAATTCTTTGTACTTTTCTTCTGCTTCTTTTGTCAGAATATGATTTTTTTCAGTAACAAATTCACTGTATAATTTATCAATCTGTTCATCCACAGTTTTCATCTCCTTTATAAATAAAAATGCGCCTACCGAAGTAAGCGCACAAAAACGCAAACTCCTGCAGTCGCGAAACCAAACGGTACAGTATGAGATATTTCTGCATACACCTACCCGACGGAATTTGCATTTTATCAAATTCTTGGATAAGTGCATAGCAAATTAAGCGTATTATTTCAAAAAAATACACCTCTATACTGTACAATTATAAAATTTGGTTTCGCAGAAGAATAATATCATATTATTTCAGCAAATTCAATAGATTGCTAAAAAAAGAATAAGTATTAGAGTGAATAACCTCTTTTCCCTAAGACACTTCTCCTGACCTGTTCCGATGCTTAACCTTCCGTACAAAAGGCGGCGTGGACTCTGCAGTTTTTCCGAAATCCCCCACGCAATTCCGAAATTTGGAATTGACAAAAGCTGTGCTTTTTCTCCCTGTGTTTTAACTATAATGTCAAAAGGTACGGTTAAAACACATTTATACGAAAGGAAAAGCAATATGAATAAAGTAAAAGACAAATCAAATTCACAGGAGTACTTTTATACTGAATTATCCGATGAAAATGAAAAGAGCGGAAATATACCCTTTATATTCAAAGCCCTTTTTTTCTGTGCTGGCGGAATGGGCTTCGGATGCTACAGCGGTGCAGAGGGTATTTCGCCTTTTGCAGTTTCTTTTATTTCTGCAGTTCCCTTCCGTTATTGTCTCCCGTCCTTTATCGGCAGTATTCTCGGTTATTTCGTTACGGTAAAGGAAGCCGCAGTGCTTAAATATGCAGGCGCCACGGTGCTGATGTGTCTTTTCAGACTGCTTATGAACAGACGGTTTAACGAAAAAGAAAGCAGCCTCATAGGCTCCGTAATAGCCTTCTGCTCTCTTTTCCTTTCGGGCATTATTTATCTGTGGTTCGATGAGGTAGCTTTACTTCCGCTTATTATTCTTATCGGTGAAGGTATAATCGCTTTTTTCAGCTCACATCTTTTCATAAAAGCCTTCAATCTTCATTTTTTCAGAGGAAGTATAGATGCTTTTTCAAAGAAGGAGCTTTTTTCACTGACAGTAAGCATCGGCATCAGTCTGATGTGTCTGTGCAGTATCAGTATTCAGGGACTTTCACCCGGACGGATATTCGCCACGGTGATTTTAATGTTCGTCTGTCTTTTCAAGGGTGCGGGTATTTCCGCTGCAGCAGGAGCACTGACAGGCTTATTTCTCTCTTTCACCGCAGACGGAGAGTATCTTTTCCCCGCCTTCGTTATCGCCTCGTTAGTGGGCGGTTTTCTCAGTGAATACGGACAGACGGTAATTTCACTTTCCTTTACGGCAGTCTTTTTTACTGTTTCTCTTTTTACCTGTGACATATCGGAGGGCTGGCTGAGTCTCATTGAGCCCGTAATAGGCTGCAGTATTTTCCTGCTTATCCCCGCCTCCAGAATCAGCGAGCTTGAGGATTATTTAGAAAAAATCCTTTCCGTACACAAAAGAACCGATGATTTTGCCTTGGCTCAGATACTGAAAACCGCCTCGGCAAATATGGAGTCGGTAGCCGTAATAGTGGACGATGTGAGCAAAAAGCTGGACAGAATCATAAATCCCGAGGTCAACCGCCTTTTTTCTTTACTGCAACAGAAGGTGTGTGACAAATGCGAAAAAAAATCCGTCTGCTGGAATAAAGGCTTTGACAGCACCGCCTCTGATATTCTGAAAATTATGGGCGTGGAAAAAGCAGGCCACGGCAGAATCGGACTTTCGGTAACCTGTCCGCGGTACGATCTTCTCTGTAACGCACTGTCCTCCTCCTTTCCCTCCTACAGTAATGCCATAGCCACTAAGAATAAAATAACCGAAATGCGCCGTATACTGACAGATCAGTTTTCGGGAATGAGTGATTTCCTTTACGGCCTGTCGGAAAATATTTCTCAGAGCAGGACAAGGGATAAAAGCAAATCCGCTTATCTGAAAACTGCTCTGCGTGACAGCGGAATACCCGTGGAAAGACTGGACTGCTTTTTTTATAAGGGCAGAGTAACCGTAGAAATTTTCCTTTTTCAGGAGGACAGTACCTACATAAAAAAAATCAAGCCTCTCATTGAGTTCGTAACCAAGCGCCGTTTCGATGAGCCTGAAGCAGAAAATTCGGGCACCTCTCTCTTTCTTCTTTACAGAGAAAAAGCCGCCTACACCGTAAAGAGCGGCTATTCGCAGAGGTCAATGAAGGCAGGTAATCTGTGCGGTGATACAGTGGGAATCTTCACCTCAGACTGCGGCTTTCTGAATTACCTCATAAGTGACGGAATGGGAACGGGCTCCAGAGCTGCCATTGACAGTAATCTGGTCATATCGGTTATCGAAAAGCTGATATGCTCATCTTTTTCCTACGAAAGTGCCTGTAAAACGGTAAATAATGCCCTGATTATGAAGTCCACCGACGAATCAACGGCTACTGTGGATGCAGTACAGATAAACCCATACAGCTGTAATGCCGTTTTTTATAAGGCAGGCGGAACCATAAGCCTTATACGGCGCGGTGACAGCGTTTCCGTAATAGAAAGGGTGTCTCTTCCTCTGGGAATAATCAGAAATACTCTGCCCGTCCGTGAGGAAAGAGAGCTGAAAAAAGGCGACATAATCCTTATGCTTTCCGACGGAGTGACCAACAGCGACTGCGGATGGATAAACGATGAGCTTTTAGCCTGGAGCAGAAGCGATATGCAGTCTCTCGCCTCTCACATAGCCTCTCTGGCAGCTATGAGAAGCGAAAGCTCCACCCGTGACGACATAACCGTAGTCGCCCTGAAAATAGAAAAAGCGGAGTAAAAATTAAATATTGACAAACTGTTAATGAGAGTATATAATATAAGCAAGATAACCTCAGTGTCCTGTGTGACACCTCCCATTAAGGTGAGATAATATGAGGTATAATTTTTAAGGAGGAAAATACTGTGAACGATAACGCAAGATATGTAGAAAATCCCGAGCCCGACTGGTCTCTTAGTATGTTCTGGGAGGACATTACCTTCATTCTTCAGAGACTGCTCGACTTCATCAGATCTCTTTTCAACTGATAATTAGTCAAAATATCCCGTGACGAAAAATCACGGGATATTTTTTTTGCCCTTCGGCATAGAATCTGTATCTCATAGCAAAAAACAGTCCGCTGAATCAAACCTGACTCGGCGGACTGTATTTTTAATTTACATTATTGCTGAAACGCCATTTTGCATTCAATTATACGCTCCAGACTACATTTTCATTCTGAGCAAATGCTTCGGCGGCTGTGGTGTCATAATACTCTACTTCATTATAACACTTCATACCTGTACCTGAAGGCAGAAGCTTACCGATGATAACATTTTCCTTAAGACCGAGAAGAGGATCAACCTTACCCTTGATAGCGGCATCGGTGAGAACTCTGGTAGTTTCCTGGAAGGATGCAGCTGAAAGGAAGGAGTCGGTAGCAAGGGAAGCCTTGGTGATACCCATAAGAACGGGTGAGCAGGTAGCTGTCTGAAGCTCCTCGCCTGTTTCCTCCATCTTCGCTCTGACGGCATTGTTTGCATCACGGAATTCCTTCTTATCAACAACAGAATTGGGAAGAAGAGTAGTGTCGCCTGCGTCCTCAACCTTAACCTTTCTCATCATCTGACGGGCGATAACCTCGATATGCTTATCGTTGATATCAACACCCTGTGTACGGTAAGTGAGCTGTACCTGGCTGATGAGATAGTCGTGAACTGCATTTACGCCGAGAACATTAAGAACATCTCTGGGATCGATGGAGCCTTCTGTGATGGTTTCACCCTTCTTAACGAACTGTCCCTCGGAAACTCTGGCTCTGGCTCCGAAGGTAAGGAAGTATTCCTTTCTTTCGCCTGTTTCTTCATTGGTAACGACGATGTGAGGATTCTTTTTGATGGTTTCAAAGGAAATAACACCGTCGATTTCTGAAAGCATAGCAAGTGTCTTCGGCTTTCTGGCCTCAAAGAGCTCCTCAACACGGGGAAGACCCTGTGTAATGTCGGCACCGGAAGCAACACCACCGGTATGGAAGGTTCTCATCGTAAGCTGTGTACCGGGTTCACCGATAGACTGAGCAGCGATAATACCTACTGCCTCACCGACAGTAACGGGGAGACCTGATGCAAGGTTAGCACCGTAGCACTTGATACATGCACCGTGGTCAGAGTTACAGGTAAGAAGTGAGCGGATCTTGATTCTGCGGATAGCAGAAGCATCCTCTTTACTCATACCCTCATCGAGAGCCTTATTCATCTTAGCAGTGAGGTAAGCATCGACCTTTTCAGCCTCTGCTTCACTCATCATATGGTCATTGGAGCAGATAACCTCGCCTGTTTCCTCATCCACAAGAGCATTGAGAAGATAGCGTCCCTTGAGTCTTTCGGAGAGACTTTCAAGGATACGGTTACCGTCCATAATATCATAAACCTCGAGACCGTCTGTGCAGCCGCAGTCCTCCTCACGGATGATAACATCCTGAGAAACGTCAACAAGACGACGGGTAAGATAACCCGAGTCAGCGGTACGCAGAGCTGTATCGGCAAGACCTTTACGGGCACCACGGGAGGAGATAAAGTATTCCTGTACATTAAGGCCTTCACGGTAGTTAGCACGGATGGGTACCTCGATGGTTTTACCTGCAGTGTTAGCGATAAGACCACGCATACCTGCCAGCTGACGAAGCTGTGAGTTAGAGCCTCGGGCACCTGAGTCAAGCATCATCCAGATGGGGTTGGTAGCCTCAAAGGAGCCTGTGAGAGCATCGGCTACACGGTTGGTACAGATGTCCCAAGCCTTGAGAACCTTGCTTGAACGGTCCTGATTGGAAAGAAGACCTCTGTTATATTTTCTGTTGATTTCATCAACGATTTCTTCTGTTTCTGCAAGAATAGCCTTCTTTGTTTCAGGAATTGTAGCATCGCACACAGCTACGGTGATACCGCTTCGTGTAGAATACTTGAAGCCCTGATTCTTGACATTGTCGAGAACCTCAGCTGTCTTTGCAGTGCCGTGCACCTGAATACATCTGGCGATAATCTTACCTAAAAGCTTTTTATTTACGAGACCCTCAACCTCGAGGCGGAACATATTTTCGGGATCGTTTCTGTCAATAAAGCCGAGGTCCTGAGGAACGGGCTCATTGAAGATAATCTTACCGAGAGTGGTATCGATAATCTTTGATACCTTTTCACCCTGATATTCCTTGGTCATTCTTACCTTGATTTTAGCGTGAAGATCGATAACGCCTGAGTCGTAAGCGAGTCTTGCCTCATTTACATCTCTGAAGACCTTGCCCTCACCCTTGGCACCGGGAAGCTCGAGAGTCATATAGTATGAGCCGAGAACCATATCCTGTGTGGGAACGGCAACAGGCTTTCCGTCAGAGGGCTTGAGAAGGTTATTGGCAGCGAGCATAAGGAAGCGTGCCTCTGCCTGTGCCTCAGCTGAAAGAGGTACATGAACAGCCATCTGGTCACCGTCGAAGTCGGCGTTGAAGGCGGTACATACGAGAGGATGAAGCTTGATAGCCTTACCCTCTACGAGTACGGGCTCAAAGGCCTGAATACCGAGACGGTGAAGTGTGGGAGCACGGTTAAGCATTACGGGGTGATCCTTGATAACTACCTCGAGGGCATCCCATACGCATTTTTCCTGTCTGTCTACAGTCTTTCTGGCTGTTTTGATATGTGCGGCTACACCTGTTTCAACAAGACGCTTCATTACGAAGGGCTTGAAGAGCTCGAGTGCCATTTCCTTGGGAAGACCGCACTGATAAAGCTTAAGTCCGGGGCCGACAACAATAACTGAACGGCCTGAGTAGTCTACACGCTTACCGAGAAGGTTCTGACGGAAACGGCCCTGCTTACCCTTAAGCATATCTGAAAGTGACTTAAGAGGTCTGTTGTTGGGACCTGTAACAGGTCTGCCGCGTCTGCCGTTATCGATAAGAGCATCGACTGCCTCCTGAAGCATTCTCTTTTCATTTCTGATGATGATAGCGGGTGCACCCAGCTCGAGAAGCTTCTTAAGACGGTTATTTCTGTTTATTACTCGGCGGTAAAGGTCATTAAGGTCGCTGGTAGCGAAACGGCCGCCGTCGAGCTGTACCATAGGACGGATGTCGGGAGGAATTACGGGGATAACATCGAGGATCATCCACTCGGGCTTATTTCCTGATGCTTTGAAGGCCTCAACAACCTCAAGTCTTTTGAGAATTCTTGCCTTTTTCTGACCGCCGGCGGTAGCGAGCTGCTCACGGAGCTCATCATTGAGAGCATCAATGTCGATTTCCTGTAAAAGCTCCTTGATAGCCTCGGCACCCATACCTACTCTGAATTCCTCGTCGTCATAGTAGTATTCTTTGATGTCATCATACTGCTTATCGTTGATAACCTGTCCCTTCTTTACGCTGGGTACAGAACCGGGATTAACAACTACATAAGCTGCAAAATAAAGGATTTTTTCCAGATCTCTGGGAGAGATGTCAAGGATAAGTCCCATTCTTGAGGGAATACCCTTAAAGTACCAGATATGTGAAACGGGAGTAGCGAGTTCGATGTGACCCATACGCTCACGACGAACCTTTGCCTTAGTAATTTCTACATGGCAGCGCTCACATATTTTACCCTTATGGCGGATTCTCTTATATCTTCCGCAGTGACACTCCCAGTCCTTGAGAGGTCCGAAGATTTTTTCACAGAAAAGTCCGTCACTTTCGGGCTTGAGTGTACGATAATTTATAGTTTCAGGCTTAGTTACTTCACCGTAAGACCATTCTCTGATTTTTTCGGGAGAAGCAAGACCAATCTTAATTGATTCAAAGGTAATATTTTCCATATATATTTAAGCCAGCCCTTTCCGTATATTTAAAATTTAATGTCAGTCATATCAGTCCCCTGCTGTTCAGAAATACCGAACAGCAAAGGAGAGTCAATTACATATTGTCTTCGTCGGGTACAAAGCCGTTTCCGAAGCCTGCATCATTGATGGTGGGGTTCATTTCGTTAAAGAAGGCATTAACATCGAAATCGCTTTCATCGGTATCAGCACCAAAGGCATCGCCGAAAATTGCTTCCATATCAAGCTCTTCTTCATCTGCACCGAATTCGTCATCATCCTCGGAAAGCTCGAGATCGTCTTCGTTCTCGTCGTCATCCTCGGGAAGCTCATCAGCTTCGGGAGCACGGTACCTATGAAGTGAAACGCCCTCATCACCGTCAATGTTCTGCTTAAGGTCGATTTCCTGATCGTCAGCATCGAGAACCTTAACATCAAGACCGAGACTCTGGAGCTCCTTAACGAGAACCTTAAAGGATTCGGGAACGCCTGCCTGAGGCACATTTTCACCGTTAACGATGGATTCGTATGTCTTTACACGACCGACAACGTCGTCTGACTTAACTGTAAGAATTTCCTGAAGAGTGTAGGCTGCACCGTAAGCCTCCAGTGCCCAAACCTCCATTTCACCGAAACGCTGACCGCCGAACTGAGCCTGACCGCCGAGGGGCTGCTGAGTAACGAGTGAGTAGGGACCTGTGGAACGGGCGTGCATCTTATCATCAACAAGATGATGCAGCTTAAGATAATACATAACACCGACGGTAACCTCGTTGTCAAACTTGTCACCTGTACGGCCGTCATAGAGAACGGACTTACCTGTGGTGCTGATGTTAGCCATTTCGAGTGCTTCTCTGATGTCATCA
>JAFSDF010000160.1 GCA_017436375.1 Clostridia bacterium
GGCAAGCAGTATAAGGTAGAAGCAGGCGATACCCTCTTTATCGAAAAGCTTGACGTAGAAGCAGACTCCGAGGTTACCTTTGACAAGGTTATCGCAGTTGGCAGCGACGACGGCATCAAGGTTGGTGCTCCCTATGTTGACGGTGCTACCGTAACAGCAAAGGCAATCAAAAACGGTAAGGGTAAGAAGATTGTAGTCTTCACTTACAAGTGCAAGAAGAATGCAAAGCGTAAGATGGGCCACAGACAGCCTTACACTAAGGTTGAAATCGCAGCTATCAACGCTTAATTATGATTAAGGCTACCTTTTATAAGAATAAGGATTTTATCTCCGGCTTCCTCATTGAGGGACACAGCGGCTACGCTGAGGAGGGGAGCGATGTTATCTGTGCATCGGTTTCCTCGGCGGCATATATGGCGGCCAACACTCTCACTGAAATCGTCGGTGCAAAGGCTGATATAACTGTCGATGACGGTTATCTCGAGCTGACGCTGAGGAACCCCGACGGTAAAACCGAAATTATTCTTCAGGGCCTTGAACTTCACATCAGCACTCTGGCACAGGATTATGATGAATTTATTCTGTGCAAAGAAAAAACTCTTTAAAATACTACGGAGGTGTAACAAATGCTTAAGATAAACATTCAATTATTCGCTCACAAAAAAGGTATGGGTTCTACCCGTAACGGCCGTGATTCAGAATCAAAGAGACTTGGTGTTAAGCGTGCAGACGGTCAGTTCGTTCTCGCAGGCAACATTCTTGTTAAGCAGCGCGGCACACACATCCATCCCGGCAACAATGTAGGCAGAGGTAAGGATGATTCTCTCTTCGCTCTTATCGACGGTAAGGTTAAGTTCGAAAGAATGGGCAAGGACCGTAAAAAGGTAAGCGTTTACGCTGTTGAGCAGTAATAAGCATTTTATAATTGCAGACATAGCACGTCAGTAATGGCGTGCTTTTTTCTTTGGTGCTCACGGTAAAAATGCAGAATTGCGTTCGCGGATAGACAGATACAAATAATTTCACCCTCCATCCGCAGAGAAACCTGTGCGACAGAGGGCAGAGAGTAATTTATAGTATTTTAAATATAGATTGTGCATTTAGAGGTGAAAATGCTATCATTTACATTCCTTGGACCTTATCCCTTGGAACTTGGCCCTTTTCAGTGGCGGTGTATCATTAATCGGTTCGTGAAATCTTACACGGATATAATCGGAGCGAAGCTCCCCATCATTCTGCATTTTGCATTCTGCATTCTGCATTAAAAAAAGCTTCGCTTTTTACTCAAATTCTCCGATATACCCTTTCGCACTTCTCGTCATTTCCTTGCAGAAATCCGAGTCATACTTTCTTTTGCAGAAGGCAGTCAGCCATTCCTCGTAGGATTTTTCTCCCGCCTTGTATTCGAGCATTTCACGGAGCTCATCGGTATTAAGAGTGTGATAGGAGTCGGTATGCACTATGAATTTCTGTTCACATCTCTGCGGCTTAGGCCTTTTTTTCTGTCCCTCGGTAGGATAGCCGATAACGAGCATACAGATAGGAACTACTCTGTCGGGAATATTCAGCAGCTCCTTATGATATTCTCTGTTTTCTATTATGTCGCCGATATAGCAGGAGCCGAGACCAAGACTTTCGGCGGCTACCACCACATTCTGTGCGGCGATTACCGCATCCTCTATGGCAATGAAAAGGTCACCCTCTCCCGCACCCTTCGGCGTGAGACCGATACTGCGGTAGGCATCGTCCCATTTTTTACAGTCGGCACAGAAAACGAGTACCACGGGAGCAGTTTTAATGAAGGGCTGGTTGTCGCAGGACACAGCCAGCTTATCCTTTATTTCCTGATTTCTTACATCTATTATGGTGTAAAGCTGCTGGTTGCCCGCTGTGGGCGCCTCGGAAGCTGCTGAGAGTAAAAGCTCTCTGGTTTTTTCGTCTATATCATGGTGTTCAAACTGTCGTACGCTTTTTCTTGACCTGAGGCTTTCGATTATTTCGTTCATATTATTATCTCCTTCCACCCATCGTTTTGAGAATTATATCATAAATTTTACGGAAAAAACAATAGTGCGTTATTGAAAAAGTGTGATTTATGTGTTATTATAAATTGAATAACAATGTAAAGGAGAATAAACAATGAAAGTAATAGTAATGGACAGTGCTCTCGAAATATCTAAGGAAGCTGCTGATATAATCATAAAGCAGATAAATAATAAGCACGGAAGCGTGCTCGGATTTGCTACGGGTGCTTCGCCTGTGGAAACCTACAAGAGAATAATCGAAGCCTATGAAAGGGAGGAGGTTTCCCTTAAGTACATAACCACCTTTAATCTTGACGAATATGTGGGACTTGACAGAGAAAATGTAAACAGTTATTTCTATTTTATGAAGGATAACCTTTTCGGTAAAACCGATGTGGATTTCGACCGTGTCAATTTCCTTTCGGGTACAGCCGAGGATATGGAGGCTGAATGTAACCGCTACAGCCAGAGAATCAAAGAGTGCGGCGGCATCGATATTCAGCTTTTAGGTATCGGCACTAACGGACACATCGGCTTCAATGAGCCCGGCGATAAATTCGCGGACGGTCCCTTCGCAGTAAAGCTCACTCAGAGTACCATTGATTCAAACAAAAAATATTTCGAGGCTGTAGGCGATACTATGCCCGAATACGCTCTCACTATGGGTATCGGTGATATTATGAGGAGTAAAAAAATTATTCTTATTGCTACAGGTGAAAGCAAGGCTAAGGCTGTAAAGGAGCTGGTTGAGGGCGAGGTTTCTCCCTCATGTCCCGCCACTATCCTCAAGCTTCACGCTGATGTTACTGTTTTTCTTGATAAAGCAAGCGCCGCCCTTCTCAAAGGAGATAAATAATTTTTTCAGAAAGGTGATTCCTTTTGTGAATCAGAGAAAATATGAGCATTGATAACAAAAAGTTAAAGGTATGTCCGCAAATAACCGATACTTCTGTTACCGATAAAGGCGAAATCCGTATTCAATGGACTCAGGTTCCTGATGCTGAAAAATATGCTGTAAGCCGTTCAGAAAGGGTGGACGGTGACTATGAGCGTCTGGCCTGGGCAAAAAAGACCGACTATACAGATAAAACGGCTCAGGAAAATGTGACCTACTGGTACAGGATTATCGCTGTAAAGGCTCTCGAGAATAAAAAGACCTCTAAAAAGAAAAGCCCCGTAGCGGCACAGGTGGTTTCGTCTATTCCTGCCCCGCAGAGCCTTAAGGCTGAAGCGGCGGGCGGTAAAATACGGCTTAAATGGAAAGCTCCCGATGATGTGACTGCCTTCACAGTCTATCGCAGAAATGATAATTTTGATCAGCTTCTGCCCGTATGCAGAGCAGAGGGTAACCGCTTCACCGACGGGAATATCGCTCAGGGGCAGATTTATCATTACAGTGTGCAGAGCCTTTGCGGTGAGAAGCAGGGTAATTTCAGCCAAGAGGTTTCCTGCGTAATTCTCGACTCGGGAGAGATAATAAGCTATAAGGCCCGTCTGTTTAAAAGGATTGACCTTCAGGCGAGGATAGTCGCAGGCGCTGACGGATATATTTTTGAACGCAGTGAGGACGGAGAAAGCTTTGAGGAAATCGCGAGAACCCAGTCAGATCTTTCCTTCCGTTTTACCGATACTGTAAAAAAGGCTTTCTCTGTGTATTATTACCGTGTCAGAGCATATAAAAATGTGTGCGGAAGCATTTACATCAGCTCTCCGTCTGAGACAGTGAGAGTTAAATCTAAATAAATTTCCGCTAAATTATTGACTATTTTTATTATTTGAGTTAAAATCAGTCTGTAAAGAAATATTTTTCAGAATGGAGGCAATATATTATGAAGAAAAATCTTAAGAAATTTATCGCACTTCTTCTTTCAGTACTTATGCTTATGTCTGTTATGGCAGTAGGAGTCAGTGCTGAGGATGCTGCTGATGCTCCCGCAGAGGACGGAGAGGAGCACCGCACCATAACCGAAATCATAATCGACATCTTTATGGAAATTTTCGGTTTCTTCAAATACATCTTCTACGATGTGTTCCGCGGTGAACCCGCATAAGCCTGAAGCAAATAATTAAGGAGCTGTTGCACTTAATGCAACAGCCCCTTTTTGGTTATTTTGCTCTTTCGTAAATAGCTCTGAGTCCGTCGAGAATAAGGTTTTCATCGTAAATGAGCTTTTCCTCACAGCAGGGGATGATGCCTGTGCTGTAGCCTCCTGTAGCTACGAGAGTACAGCTGTCGTAGCCCAGCTCGGCCCGGATTCTTTTTATCATACCGTCGAGCATAGCCGCAGTGCCGAAAACGATGCCGCTCTGCATACATTCGGTAGTGTTTTCACCGATAGCCTTTTCGGGAGTAGTGAAGCTTACCGAGGGCAGAAGCGCCGCATTTTTAGCCAGTGCATCCAGTGAGATTTTTACACCCGGTGAAATGGTGCATCCGCGGAAGACACCGTCCTTATCTATGACGAGTATTTTAGTTGCAGTGCCGAGGTCACAGACGAGGCAGGGGAGAGGGTATTTCTCTCTGGCGGCAACGGCACCTGCGATAAGATCGGCGCCGAGATAGGAAACAGGGAGGATATCCACCTTAAGGTCACCGTAGTTTTCTCCGCCGACTATAACAGGCTCTATTCCTATGGTGTGTATGACTGCATTACTGACAGCCTGAGTCAGCTCGGGAACGACAGAGGCAAAAACACAGCCTGAAAAGTCCGAGGGAGGAACATTGTATAAATTAAAAATATCCAGAAGGTCGATGGCATATTCATCGCTTGATTTGTGCCTCGAGGTGTAGAGACGGGAAACGAAGATGAGCTCACCGTCTCTGTAAGCACCGAGAGTAATGTTTGTGTTACCCATATCTATAGCTAATAGCATAAAATCACTCCTTATATAAAAAAGTATATACAATAATGTGGTAAAAGTCAAATGAATATGCTACAATAAATCAAAAGTGAAGAAAAGAAAGTGATAAAAAGTGGAATGTACTATATGTCCCCGTGAATGCGGTGCAGACAGAAAAAGTGAAAAAGGCTACTGCGGAGTGGGTGAGGAGTTTATCCTGGCCCGTGCGGCAAAGCATTTCTGGGAGGAGCCTCCCATAAGCGGTACAAAGGGGAGCGGAACGGTTTTCTTTTCGGGCTGTAATTTAGGCTGTGTCTTCTGTCAGAATTATGAAATAAGCCACGGCTGTAAGGGGAAAAGCGTTAGTGCGGAGAGGCTCCGTGAAATATGTCTTTCTCTTATAAATGAGGGAGTGCATAATATTAATCTTGTAAACCCTACCCATTATGCTCTTACTCTTTCTGAATTTTTAGAAAAAAACAGCTTTTCCGTACCCGTGGTTTATAACAGCGGCGGCTACGAAAAAACAGAGACACTGGAAAGATTAGAGGGTAAAATCGATATTTACCTGCCCGACCTTAAATATATAAGTGATGAAAGAAGCGGAAAGTATTCCTCAGCACCCGATTATTTCACCTATGCGTCGAAGGCTCTCACGGAAATGAAAAGACAGTGCTCCGAAAATATTTTCGATAAAGAGGGGATAATGCACAGGGGTATGATAGTAAGGCATCTCATTCTGCCGAAAAACACAAACCAGTCCCTTAAAATTCTGGACTGGATAAAGGAAAATCTCGGCACGGATACCATAATCAGCCTAATGTCACAGTATACTCCCTACGGCAGGGTTGAAAATTTTCCTGAGCTGCAGCGTAAAATCACCGAAAGGGAATATGCGAAGGTTATCGACTACGCTGAAAGTATAGGTTTTGAGCATATCTTTACCCAGAGCCCTCTTTCTGCCGACGAGGATTTCATTCCCGATTTCGACTTTACGGGAATATAATTAAAAAGGTCTTTATTTTTCGGAATTAATGTGATAGAATTAAAAAAATAAAAAATGACGGAGGTTTTTTAAAATGAAAGGATTTATGAGCGAATTTAAAAAATTTATTATGCGCGGCAATGTTATCGACCTGGCTGTCGGTGTTATCATAGGCGGTGCCTTTCAGGCTATCGTCAATTCTTTGGTAAACGATTTCGTTTCACCCGTGCTTTCACTTCTTACCAAGGGCATCAATTTTGCTGACAAATTTATCGTTCTTGCAGCTACTGATGAGGTTTTTGCTACAGCCGAGGCGGCTAAGGAGGCAGGCTATGCCACTCTTAACTACGGTGCATTTATTACAGCCGTAATCAATTTCATCATTATGGCGTTCGTTATCTTCCTTCTGGTTAAGGGCATCAATAAGCTTTCCGATTTAGGCAAGAAAAAGGAAGAGCCTGCAGATGAAGCACCCACCACAAAGGTATGTCCCTTCTGTAAAAGTGAAATCAGCATCGAGGCTGTCAAGTGTCCTCACTGTACATCTGACATCCCCGCAGAGGAGGAAGCAGAATGATAGGCTTCATCGGTGCGGGCAATATGGCATCAGCTATTATTGCAGGTATGTATAAGGCTGAATTTGTAAACAGCAGTGATATTGCGGTTTTTGATTTGGATAAAAGCAAAACCGATTCTTTAGCAAAGACCTACGGCATTACTGTCAAAGCTTCGGCTAAGGAAATCGCAGAGGACTGCGACAAAATCGTTCTGGCCGTAAAGCCGAATGTAATCGCACCTGTTCTTGGGGATATTGACGGTATTGCAAAAGAAAAAAGACCTCTCTTTATTTCCATCGCCGCAGGCAAGACCACGGAATACCTTCTCTCCTGTGTAAGCTACGAGGGTAAATTTATCCGTGTGATGCCTAATATAAATGCTCTCGTCGGTGCGGCTGTGTCGGGCTACTGCGGTACGGCTAATGTAAGTGCTGAGGATATGAGCTTTGCCGAGTCTTTTTGCGAATGCTTCGGTACTGCGGTAAAAATAGACGAAAAGCTCTTTCCGATTTTCAGCGCTATCGGCGGATGCTCACCCGCCTTTACTTATATGTACATCGATGCTTTAGCCAGAGCGGCGGTGAAAAACGGTATGCCGAAGGCACAGGCTCTCGGGGTAGCCGCACAGTCGGTTTTAGGCAGTGCGAAAACAGTGCTCGAGTCTGCCGACCACCCTTGGGCACTCGTTGACAGAGTATGCTCTCCCGGCGGTACCACTATAGAGGGCGTGGCATCCTTACAGAGTGATGGCTTTGAATCGGCAGTAATGAATGCTGTCGAGGCGAGCTATAATAAGGATAAAAAGGTTTAAAGTTATATGGTACTGTTGCATTAAGTGCAGAACAAAAAGCAAAAATATAACAGATGTATTTAGGGATGAAAAAAAAGCCCTGAATGCATCTGTTTTTTGTTTGAAAAAAATTAATTCTTCTAATCATACTTTAATTTTCACCGAGTATTATATGGGTGTAAAGAGAAACACATATCTCTCAAATAAACACACAGAAAGGTGGAAAAATAAATGAAAAAGGTATTAAACTTATTATTAGTAGCAGTTCTCGGTGTCAGCGTATTTTCAGCGGCATCACTCACAGCCTCGGCGGCGACTCTTCCGAAGGTGACATCGGTCAAGGCCTACAACATCGATGATGATGAAATCAATCTCAAATGGAAAAAGGTAAAGGGTGCAGACGGCTACCAGGTAAAGATTTACTCAAAGGGTAAATGGAAGGCAGTCGGTCTTACCAAGAAAACAAACTTCGAGGTTGATGACCGTAAGAGTGCCACGAACTACAGGTTCAAGGTAAGAACCTACGAGCTTAAAAAGGGTAAAAGAGTATACGGTAAATATTCCTCTGTTGTCGTAGCGGCCACAGAGCCTGACGAGGTAGATGATGTAAAGGCTTCTGCCAAGGAAAAAACCTCTGTTACTCTCAAATGGTCCAAGGTGCCCCGTGCATCGAGATATCAGGTTTACCTTTACGACTCAGCCAAGGGCAAGTATGTAAGAAAGGTAACCGTTAAGAAGAACACGGCTACCGTCAAGGAGCTTAAAGCCGGCACGACCTATAAGTTCAAGGTCAGAGCCTATTTCAGTGGTGATGCGGGCAAGGAATACGGTGATTACTCCGATGTATTATCCGTAAAGACCAAAGCTTCCGCTGCTAAAAAGACAACCTCAGGCAGCTCCGCTGTCACAAGGTCAAAGGCAGAATCCTTAGCCCTCAGTCACGCAGGACTCAGCAGGAATCAGGTAAGAGATTTCGAATGTGAGCTCGATTATGAAAGAGGAGTAAAGGTTTACGAGGTAAGCTTCGACAGCGGCAGATATGATTACGAATATGTTATTAACGCGGCTACAGGTAAAATTCTCCATTGGGAAAAAGAGAGAGATTAATATATAGATAAGAATTTTAATCTGGTTATATAAAAATGTTACATTTTGGTCATTTCAATATATCCAAAAAGGTGTATAATCTGTACTGTAATTTAATCAGAGAGGTGTTAACCGATGAAAAGAATCGTTACAGTACAGGATATCTCCTGCGTGGGTAAATGCTCACTTACAGTCGCTCTTCCCATCATTTCCGCTATGGGTGTGGAAACAGCGATTATCCCTACAGCAGTTTTATCTACCCACACTATGTTCAGTGAATTTACCGTTAAGGATTTAACTGACCAGATTCAGCCCATTTCCGACCATTGGAGCAGAGAGAAGTTTAAGTTTGATGCAGTCTACACAGGTTACCTCGGCTCCTTTGAGCAGATCGATCTGATGAAGGACTTCTTTGACAGATATAAGACAGAGGATAACATTATCTTTGTGGATCCGGCTATGGCTGATAACGGAAAGCTTTATCCCGCATTCAATGAGGAGTTTGCCAGGTATATGGCTACTCTCTGTGCCAAGGCAGACATCATCGTTCCCAATATAACTGAGGCATCCTTTATGACAGGAATTGAGTATAAGGCAGAATATGACGAGGAGTATGCGAAAAAGATGCTGAAGGCTCTTTCGGAGCTCGGTGCGAAAATTTCTATCCTTACGGGCGTTTCCTTCGAAGAGGGCAAAACAGGTGTTATGGGCTATGATAAGCAGAAGGACGAGTATTATTACTATTGCCACAAAAAGCACAGCCGTTCTTACCACGGCACAGGCGACATTTTCTCCAGTACCTGCATCGGCGCTATAATGAACGGCCTCGACTGGAAAGAGGCTGTGAAGGTTGCCGCAGACTATACGAGCGAATGTATCCGCATTACTGCAGAGGATCCCACCTCTAACGATTACGGCGTAAACTTTGAAGCAGTAATTCCGGAATTACTTAAAGCACTGGGCAAATAATCAAAGATAAACTGAAAGCCATTGTACGGTACAAACTACTGTACAATGGCTTTTTTGTTACAACAGCACTATAGGTGCCACCTCTCTTTTCAGGCAAAAACCGTATCTGTAGAATCTCTCGGAAAAGCAGACAGAGCGGGAAGCGACTGTCGGAGCGAGGGTGCCTCGGGAGACGGAACGCGAAGTGTCGCAGACACTTCCCTACCAGACGAAATAACTGTACGGGGAGGTAATATACCTTAGCGCTTCTTACTCCTTACTCTGAGTAGTGCTTTCTTCTTCACTCTGTACACTGACATCGGTAATCACCGAGGAAAGAAAAGCATCGTCAATCCAGCCGTAGGAATCCTTTTCGGGTACATAAACATAGACCCAGCTTCCGGCCACACTTGCACCTCCCACGATGTGGACATCGGTGCCTACGGGGAGAATATCTATCTGACCGTAGGAGCTGTCGGGACCCTTGCGAAGGGCTTGTCCCTTGTCACCGGTGATGTAGGCTACAGTTGTACGGTAATTCACCTGGGGAGCTACTATGCCCGAGTCAGGCTTATAGTCGGTTACAGAGGCAGTAGGTGCGGCGGTGGTTTCTTCGGGTGCGGATGCAGAAAAAATAGAGGCGATGGCAGTCGAGACGATAGGTAATTCTGAGCCTGCCACAGCGATAACGCCCACTATTACGGCACACAGCACGATGACAAGATACAGCCCGGCCTTTGATTTTTTCTTTTCCGGCTGTTTCCGTCGGTGTTCGGGAGGAATTTCATCGATAAAAATATTCGAGGAGACATCCTTGTCCGAGGAAAAAATAACTGAAGGTGCTTCCGGCTCTTTATAAACTTCCTTTTCTTTAACGCAGGGGGTTCCGCAGTCGGGACAGTAGCTTTCACTTCCTTTTAAGATGTGATTGCATTTCTGACAAATCATAAAAACACTCCTTTTCTTTTTATGTAAAAAAGAGTGTACCACCGCATAAGGGAAAAGTTTGTCAAAAATTGCAGGGTAAATAATAAAGAAGCCAGGCCTTCAGCCTGGCTTCTTTACGTATATTTGAAAGGAGAGGGGAGTGCGGTGGGAAGGAGGGAGACAAGTGAAAAATCGGAAAAAAA
>JAFSDF010000161.1 GCA_017436375.1 Clostridia bacterium
CGCGTGACTCTTGCGGTGCCCAAAGCTCATTACGGCTGACGCCTATGACCTTTGACCGCTGCGCCGTTTCACACTCCCTTGATCATCCGCAGGATGCGGTCGTGTTCAACGCTGCCGATTCCGCCACTCTCGCATATTAACTTCCTGCTCTCACAAGTGCCTGTATAATATATCACCAAAGAGCAGAAAAGTCAATAGCTTTTTTACAAGTTTTTGCAAATTTTTCTGTTATTTTATTGTTTCGCTGTTGTTCAGAATTGCCGTGCTGTAAAGGAACAGAACATCCTTGTTTCTGAAGTCAAGCATACTGCAAACATAGTCCGGGTTTATATAACGGATGTCTGCAAGAGTGACCTTTCTGTAGCCCTCAGCCAGAAGGGGAGCGATAGCCGAGGTGAAGGAGTCGCGGAAAATTATCAGCTCTCTGTCTGTGTCTGCTTCAGGGTTTTCCAGACTTACCAGTGAAAGCGGCCCCGAAAGGAAGGTCTCATAAGGATCTCTTCCGTTTAGTCTGTCAGTGTCATATACTGGAATATCCTTGCTGTTCTGTCCGTCAAAGGCGGTCATTTTTTCTATTGCGGGACTCGTCAGATAGGTTATGCTGTCCGCCTCGAGACGGAGTGCCGCCTGTCCGTAATATACACCGTAAAAGGGAAGAGAGGAGCCTACGGCAGTTCTGTTACCGCTGAGCTTTGTGCCAAGACCTCCGGCGAGGACCTCTGCTGTATCTTCTATCCTTTCCTGTTTCCAGTGAGAGTCGGTTTTATAATAGTCTTCGATCGAAAGGGTAGGAAAGATGTCTATATACTCTGCATAGGGCATAGCCTCTTTCATATACTTTACCAGCTTTGCACTGTCGAAGTAAAGGACTCCTGCTTCTTTGGCCAAAAAAACATTTTTGTCTGGAATGATTGAAAGATAGACCTGTGAGTCCTTGAGATATTTTTCATAAATATAACCGAATCTTGATGCGGCATAGTCTACGGACTCTTTATTGTAGGGATAATCCATTGAAGCGATATAGCCGTCGTGAACATAGATTTTGTTATTGTCCTTCTGGCCTAAAGCATAGTAGCTGAAATATGCTTTGATACTGCGGAAGGTGTCCCTGAAGGGGAAGTTATCCACGGCATAGTCCTCGAAGGAGTCCATAAATCTACCTGTGAGAAGGGATGAAACCGAAACCTCGGGAAAAGAGGTAAGCTCCCGTCTTTCACTGTCTGAATAGGTTTCCTTAGACAGAAGAATGCACAGAAGAAAGCCTGAAAGGACAAGGCTGCAGGCAAGAGTACATATTATAATGTTAAAAGCTTTTTTATTCATTTTATCAGAACCTGAAATATAAGAATGGGTTGAATGAGCCGTCTACGAGATAAGCCGTGGAAAGAGCAAATAGGCCGACGATGAAAAGGGGAGTGAGGATATATTTTGCCTTTTCGGGAAGCTTATCCGTAAGTCTTTTCATCAGCGGAGTAGAGCCTGCTGCGGCAATAAGGAGGATAACGGCATAGTTTTTGAGATAGTAGAGAGCTTCTGCTGTGATAAAGGGTGCATCGCTCATACCGAACATAAGGCTGAAGTATGAGAGCATATCACTCATATTCTCTCTGTTGAAGATAGTAAAGCTTATAAGCGTGATAAGGATAACATATATATGGGAGAAAACCCGGTGCTTTGCGAGAAAATTACCGTAAAGCAGCTTTTCTGCGATCAGTATTACGGCGTAAAAAACGCCCCATATAATGAAGTTCCAGCCGGCACCGTGCCAGAAGCCCGTCAGAAACCACACTACGAATATATTGAAAATGTGCCGTGCGGGAGCTACTCTGTTTCCGCCCAGGGGAATATAGACATAATCCCTGAACCAGGAGCCGAGAGATATATGCCATCTTCTCCAGAATTCCGTGGCGCTTTTTGAAATGAAGGGATAATTGAAGTTTTCGAGAAAATCAAAGCCCAGCATTCTGCCGAGACCTATAGCCATATCGCTGTAGCCTGAGAAATCGAAATAAATCTGCAGAGCTACTGCCGCCGCATTAACCCAGGCGAAAACTACCGATTTGTCAGCTGCACCGTCAAAGGCGGCACAGAAGGAGCCGATAGTATTGGCTAAAATAATCTTTTTGCCGAGACCTACGGTGAATTTTACCACACCTGAGGCAAATTTTCCCGTGCTGTGAGTACGGCTTTTCAGCTGAAGCTCGATGTCAGTATATCTTACGATGGGGCCTGCGATAAGCTGAGGAAACAGCGTGATGTAGCAGGCGAGATCTATGGGGTTTCTTTGTGCCGCGGTGCCTCGGTAAACATCCACCTGATAGCTTAAAATCTGGAAGGTGTAAAAGCTGATACCGATGGGGAGAACCACTCTGAGAAGCGGGAGAGAAAGACCTGTAGCAGAATTGAAGGTGGCTATGAAAAAGTCAGCATATTTGAAATATACGAGAAAAGAAACAGGTAACAAAAGGGACAGGCATAAAATGAGCCTGCCCTTTTTTGTGTTCCTATATTTTTCAAGTATAAGCCCCGATACATAGCCGGTAGCTATGGAAATGAGCATTACTGCCGTCAGCTTCGGCTCGCCCCAGGCGTAAAAGATAAGACTTGACACTAAAAGGGTGAAGTTTTTAAATTTACGGGGAACAAGGAAGTAGACGAGAAATACTATCGGGAGAAAGTAGTAAATGAACGGGATACTTGAAAATAACATAAGCTTTTCTTATGCAGCGATAGCGCCTTCGAGAACTAATACAGCGTTCTCCAGAGTCATAGCCTTTGTTTTAAAGAGGTCGATGATCTGGCCGTTACCGAAAGCTGTTACTACGAAGCTGCCTGTCTGGATAACTGCGAACTTTTCGGGGAAGCCGCACATCCACTGTCTGCCGTTAAGACCTGCCTCGAAATCAGCAGCGAAAGCAGCTACGTCTGTGCCTTCCTTGAGCTTGTAGGC
>JAFSDF010000162.1 GCA_017436375.1 Clostridia bacterium
CCGTACCACTGCTCCAAAAAGCGACACCTGTCTAACAAAAATCAACACTTCGGCTTTATTTGTTGATTATTTACCTTGTATTAGCACTTTGTTCATAATATATAATTATAATTACAATACTGAAGAGATTTTATGGATTTTACATAGGAGAAAATTATGAAGAATTCAAAGAAAAAAATTCTGAAGCTTTTATCAAGCACCGTTATTATAGCGGCAGTGCTTTTTGTGGCTCTCTACTGTGTTTCTCATTTCAAGTATGAGCGTTCCTGTATGGCTACCTTATCTGAGGTATGGATGGTTCTCGTTGACCGTGACTCTATTTATGAGGAAGGAGAGGGCTATATCGAAAATATCGAGCTCAGAGAAAAGACAAATCTTGAGCCTCACGAAAAGCCGTCAGGTGTTTCTATGGATATCCCCTACCATTATGTATGGGAGCATGAGATGCAGGTTTACTACTTCAATATGGAGACTTTCACTGATACTCTTCTCATTTACATACCCGGTGGCGGTTATCTTAATAACCCGCTCAAATATCACTGGAAGCTGATCAATAATGTTTCTCAGAATGCTGAGTGTCCCGTGATAATGCCTGTTTATCCTAAGCTTCCCCACTATACCTGCGAGGAATCCTACGAGGTAATGATGGAGTTTTATCTCGATGTGGCATCCAGAGAGGGCGTAAAGCACATTATATTTGCCGGTGACTCCTCAGGCGGCGGTATGAGTCTTGTTCTTGCCCAGAAAATCAGAGATCTTGACATTGATATTCTCGAGCCCGAACAGCTTTTCCTTTATGTTCCGTGGATGGATGTGACCATGGAAAATGAAGCGGTAGAGGAAATTGAGCCCATAGATCCTATGCTCGGAATGCATGGTCTTATTGACATCGGACTGAGATGGGCAGGTGAACTTGACCGTAAGGATCCTATGGTAAGTCCAATTTACGGCACCTTTGAGGATCTCGGTTACATAAGCCTTTTCACAGGTACCAGAGATATGCTCTGTCCCGATATCGTGAAATTTTCAGAGATGCTCACAGAGCAGGGTATAGAGCACACATTTATGCTTAAGGAAGGCCTTGACCATCCCTATCCTCTTTTCCCCACACCGGAGGCCAAGGAAGCACAGCAGATGCTTATTGATGCTATCCTCGCCACAAAAGGCTGAGACAGATATAATCCGCTCTGTTGATCAGGGCGGATAATTCTTTTTGGTAATTTCTTGTTGTAAAGCAACAAAAAAGCATTGTACATTTTGTATAAAAATTCACTTGACTTTATAAAAGTTTTACTATATTATATTCATAATAATAAGATTGGACAAGTCTACCGATGGAGAACTATTTTCAGTTAAATGATGAACAGCTTACCGTTCTTGCCGTAGAAAGAGACGACGAAGCTCTCGCTGTGCTTACAGAAAGGTATATGAATGTGGCTAAGTATATAGCCTCATCCTTTTCATCAGATAGTGAGGAGCTTTCCGATCTTGTCCAGGAGGGAATGATAGGCTTTTTAGGTGCGGTTTATTCTTATAAAAAAGGCGGTGAAGCCACCTTTAACACCTATGCCTCCTGCTGTATCAGAAACCGCATTATTACTGTTATCCGTTCCGCAAATACCAAAAGGCACATCCCTGAGGATATGATAGTTTCTCTGGACAGCCAGCGTAACAGAGGCGCACAGGAGCTTTCTCCTGAGGAAAATCTTCTCTCTGATAAGAATGCCGAGTACATCACTGCTGTAATTAACAGTGAGCTCACTGACAGAGAAAGAGAGATTTTTATGCTTTATCTGGCAGGTGCTTCTTACTGTGACATTGCTAAAAAAAGCGGCATCACTGTCAAATCCGTTGACAGTGCACTGCAGAGATCGAGAAAAAAACTGAAAAAAAGACTTCAGAACGAGGTCTGATTATATGCCCTGACTCATAAGGAGAAAATTTTTCGGTGCAAATCCGATAGGGGCGATTTCAAATTCAAGCGAGGTAAAAAATCATGTACGAAGACAAAACACTCAAATGCAAAGAATGTGGTGCTGACTTCATCTTCACTGCAGGCGAACAGGAATTCTACGCAGAAAAGGGCTTCCAGAACGA
>JAFSDF010000163.1 GCA_017436375.1 Clostridia bacterium
AGCCTCCCCTGAAAGCGGGAGGTGGCACGGCTATGCCGTGACGGAGGGGTTATATCGTTTTGCGTTTAGCACTTAAATTATCGGTGTATCACTTTCGTTTTTCCGAAGTCTTTCCCGCCATTCTGCATTCTGCATTCTGCATTAAAATAAAAAAGTCCGACATAAAGCCGAACTTTTCAGAAGTCAGATATTAACTTATTCTGTGAAGCCTGATTCTACAAGCTTAACAAGCTCCTCTACAGCCTGCTCCTCATCGGAACCGCCTGCGATGATACGGATATCTGTACCGCCCATGATACCGAGGGAAAGAACACCGAGAAGGCTCTTTGCGTTTACTCTTCTCTCTTCCTTTTCAACCCAGATGGAGGATTTGAATTCATTTGCCTTCTGGATGAAGAAGGTAGCAGGACGAGCGTGAAGACCAACCTGATTCTGAACTTTTACATCTTTAACAAACATATCTATATCTCCCACACATAAAATTTTCTTTTGAGTGTCGCTATATATTATACCACAAAACTTTTCTTCGTCAATGGTTAAAACAGACTTTAAAAGATTTTGTTTGCAAGACTAAACATTAATAAAAATGAAGGTGCGTTTTTGTGCAAAATAACCACAAATTTTTCCTCTTAAAAAGCACTATGCACAATCAAAAGGCTCTTTTCATTCTTTTTCATCATTTTTAAGATCTTTTTTGAGCTCCCTGAGATACTCTATGTCCTTTTTGGAAAGGTCCGCTTTTGACAGCATATCGGGGCGGCGGAGATATGTTCTCTCAAGGGATTTTTCCCGGCGGAACCTCTCTATGTTTTTATGGTGTCCTGATAACAGTATATCGGGAACAGTCCGTCCGTGCCACTCATAGGGCCTCGTATACTGGGGATATTCGAGCAGAGAATTATAGTGACTCTCCTCGGTGAAGGCATCCTCATTGGCAAGCACTCCGTCAAGCATACGGGAAATGCTGTCAGCTAAAACGAGAGCAGGGAGCTCACCGCCCGTAAGCACATAGTCGCCTACGGAGATTTCTTCGTCAACGATTTCCTCGATAACCCTTTCGTCTATACCCTCATAGTGTCCGCAGAGAATAGCTATGTTTTCCATTTTTGAAAGTTCCTTCACCCTCTGCTGAGTGAGAGTTTTACCCTGAGGCGACATAAAAATGAGGTGAGGTCTTGCCCCTCTTTTCTCACAGAGTGCCTCGAAGCAGTCATAAACAGGCTGTACCTGCATAATCATACCCGTACCGCCTCCGTAGGGTGCATCGTCCACACGGTTATGCTTGTCGGCGGAGTAGTCTCTGATCTGTATGCAGTTTATTTCTACCTTTCCCTCCTGTCTTGCCCTGCCGATAATGCTTTCGGACAGAACAGCCTCGCACATTTCGGGAAAGAGAGTAAGTATATCAATCCTCATTGTCAAAAATTCCTCTCAGCGGCCGTATTTTTATGATGCCGTCAGCCACATTCACATCGATAACCACCGATTCAATAGCCGGGATAAGATACTCCTTGCCCTCATCGGTTCTGATATGCCATACATCATTGGCGCCTGTCTCACTTATATCGGAAAGGGTACCGTAGACCTTGGCCTCATCGTCGGCATCGATAACCCTGCAGTCGAAAAGCTCCTGCATAAAATAAAAGCCCTCGGGCAAAACAGCCTCACTGCGCTTCATATAAAGGGTGCGGTTTCTCATTTTCTGAGCTTCCTCGGGAGTATCCACTCCTTCAGCCTTCATTATCGCCATATTACCGCCCTGTCTTATCTTTACATTAAGGGGCTTTTCACCTTTTTTATCAAGATAAAGGGTGCGGAATTTTTTCATAAAATCTACGCTGTCACACCAGGGCTGAACCTTCATTTCACCCTTGATACCGTGGGTAGAGGTGATTTTTCCAATTTCAAGATATTCTTTTATCATAGGAAATTCCTTTCGGCTTATGTTATCTTTTATAAAATCAAAGGCTGTCTCCTCGGAAACAGCCGTGATATTTAATTATTCAGCATCGGGGAACATAGTGTCAACATAGAAATCTTCATTTACTTCTTCATCTAACTTGCCGCAAATGAGATCGTAGAGCCAGTTCCAGAGCTTTGTGAAAAACTCATCAAAGGCTGCCCAGAATTCTTCCATTGTCATAATGCTTTTCCTCCTTAAAATTTTCTTTGTATTATTATATACCATAAAAAGGTAAATTTCAAGTAGGTTGCTTTACTTTATTTGACAGCCGGCCGCTTTTCGATTATAATTAGCCTGTAATTTTTCTTTCAGGTGATGAAATGAACTGTATTATCTGCCCTGTATGCGGTGAAGCTCTGGATAAGGAAAACCGCAGTCTTAAATGTATAAACGGCCACTGCTTCGACAGAGCTAAGGAGGGCTATGTAAATCTCATAGCGGGCGCTCATAAAAAAGGCTCTCTCATCGGTGACAACAGAGCTATGGCGCTTTCCAGACGCTCTTTTCTCGAAAAGGGCTACTTTGATGCGCTCGTAGAGGAGCTTATTTCCCTGATCCGGGAAAGGGCACTCCCCTGCCCTCTCATTCTCGACATCTGCTGCGGAGAGGGCTACTATTCCCACAGAATAAAAGAGGCTGTAGACTGTGAGCTGTACGGCTTCGATATTTCCAAGGAGATGGTGCGCCTTGCCGCCAAAAGAAAAAATGACTGCGAGTACCTCGTCGCCAATCTTTCCCGCATACCTGTCAGGGATAAAAGCGTAGACATCGCCTTCCATCTTTTCGCTCCCTTCCACGAAAAGGAGTTCAGCAGAATAATGAAGGACGGCGGTACGCTCATTACTGTAGTCGCAGGTGAAAATCACCTTTTTGAGCTCAAGGAAATCCTTTATGACACACCCTACAAAAATGACGAAAAGCCCCCCGAAACGGAAAAACTCGTAATAAAAGAAAAAAGAAAGATAACCCGAAGGGTTCACCTTTCCTCGAGAGAGGATATAAACGCTCTATTTGAAATGACACCCTACTACTACCGTACCAGCGACAGAGACAAGGAAAAGCTTTCCGCTTATGAGGAGCTGGATGTGACGGTGGATTTCTGTATATTTATATATTAAATGCTAAGTGCTAAACGCTAAACGCTAAACGGGCGGGTAAGACTTCGGGAAATAAGCATTGATACGCCGCCACTTTTACAGAGAGTATTGTAAGGACACGGCTTGCCGTGTCCGCAGAGCGAACCCCTCCGTCTTTGCCTTCGGCAAATCCACCTCCCGCTTTCAGGGGAGGCTTGAAGCAGTGGCACCTGCGGTGCTGTAATGACATATATCAAAAGCACAGAATTCTCGTATCTGAGATATTTCTGTGCTTTGTTTTTATTCTTCTTTATAGAGATTGATAACTTTTTTGTTTTTCTTTTCTGCTATTTCCTTGAATTTATGAGCATCGCCCCAGGTTTTCCACACATAGGTTACCACATAATCCGACTGATTAATCATCCATCCGTTACGGCGGTCTATTTCAAAT
>JAFSDF010000164.1 GCA_017436375.1 Clostridia bacterium
AACTTATAATCTGTCATATTATATCCTCTCTTTTTGCCAAATCAAAATATAGATTTTTGAGAAAAATTACGCAACAATTCAATTTATTATAGCACACTAATGTTCCCAATTCAATAGTTAAAGCCAATTATTTAATCTGCATACTTACACCTATGGGCTAAATCCTATGCATATTTAATCACCCACACTAAATCACAAAGCATATTTAACTTCGTCTTTCTTGACTTAAATCTCTAAAAATGCTATTATAACAGCAGAGTACCCTTTGTTAAGGAGTTGAAGCATAATGACAATAGAAAAGCTTAAGGCTCTCGAGCCTATTTTCGGCACATGGTATGTGGACTCTAAGCTCGCTGAGGGCAGAAGCTCCAAGGTTTTCAAGGTTTATAAAACCGTAGACGGCGTCACAGAATTTCTTGCCTTAAAGACGGTGAAGTTCCCCGCCAACGAAAAAGAGCTCAGCAGAGTTATCGAATCCGGCAGATACAAGACCGTCGGAGAATATCTCGACACCCTCGAGACCGCTGTCACAGACAATATGAATAAAATGCTCTCTCTGCGCACAAACAAGAACATAGTGCGCTTCGATAATTTTCAGATAGTCAAGGAAAGCTCATGCTTTTATGTAGTGATGCTGATGGAGCTTCTCTCACCCTTCAGCGAAAGTGTGAAGGCTGAGTCTGTAACGCCGGAAAAGGCAGCTGAAATCGGCTGTGATCTTTGCAGTGCCGCAGAAGGCTTCAGGAAATTAGGCATTCTCCACCATCAGATTAAGCCTGAAAATGTTTATGTGGACAGCGAGGGCAATTTCAAGCTCGGAGACTTCGGCATCTCAAACATTGCAGACCGTGTCAGAGCAGAGGCCTCACCCTATATGGCTCCCGAGGTATACAATGAATCCGCCTATGACACATCCTCAGACATATATTCCATCGGTGTGCTTCTTTATAAGCTTCTCAACAATAACCGTCTGCCCTTCCTCCCTGAATATCCGAAGCCCGTATCTCTCAATGACAGAGAGGTTGCATTTGAAAAGCAGATGCGCGGTGAAAAAATATCCCCCCCTGCAAAAGCCGACAGTGAAATGGCAAGAATAATTTCTAAGGCTCTCGCCTTCCGCCAGTCAGACAGATACTTCAGCCCCACTCTTATGAAAGCAGAGCTCGACAGATATACGGAAATGTTATCTGCTCCGCAGGCAGATGCACCCGCCTATCCCCCTGTTTTTCAGGCTCCCGTTTATGTACCGGTAACACCTGCCGTCCCCCTCTCGGGCTTTCAGATAGCTGACGAGGAGCAGGAGGAAGAAAAGCTTTCCGTTTATCTTGACCCCGACACTGCCGTTTCAGAAGCCGAAAAGGTTGCCTTCAGGAAAGCCTTCAAGGAAGACAGTGCCACCGACGAGGACACTGACGACGGCAAGGATAACAAAAAAATGTATCTTCTCGTAGCGGCAATCATCGCTGTCATAGCTCTCATAATCGGTGTGATATTCATCGGCGGGCGCTCAGACTCTTCAAAAAACACTACCGGTCAGTCCGTGATTTTGCCTACGGTAACCACCACACAGCCGCCAACAGTGGCGACCACACCGCCTCCTACGGTAATTACGACCACAGAGCCTTCCACCACGGAATCCACTACGGAGACTACCACTGAAGTCACCACCAAATCCACTACGGAAACTACCGCAGCAACCACCACTGAGCCCACAACCACCGAAGCACCTTCTACTCAGCATACGGAAGTGCCCGAGCTCGTAGCCTCCGATTATTCTGACGGCGATATCGCAGACGACGGCAGGACTTACAGAGAAATCGGAGATTATACATTCATTCAGACTCCCGAAGATGAATTCTTTGATGAAGTAATACTGGAAATATCCACTCCCTTCGGTGAAAACGCGGCTACACAGGGAAATGTTTTCATCTACGAAATGGCAGGCTCCTCCGTTATTCAGAAAATGACAGCAAATTTCGAAATAACTGTTTCTGAAGAAGATGGCGAGCCTCTTATCTGCTGCTATATCACGGTAGACGACGGTGATTTCTATTATTCACCCGAATACTACCAATACTATATCTGTTTTGATGAAGGAGCAATCGTTTCCGACAGTGCCATCTCCCTTCCTCTCCAGCTTCAGCTTTAAAGGATTATCATCGGCAGTTCCCTGCTTACTATGCAGGATACTGCCGATGAAGTTGTTTTGAAAAAAACTGAATTTTTTTCAAAAAAGGTATTGACTTTTTCTTCCGATGGTGATATAGTATACAAGCGTTCGAGAGAACAAAAGGTTAATATGCGAGAGTGGCGGAATCGGCAGCGTTGAACACGACCGCATCCTGCGGATGATCAAGGGAGTGTGAAACGGCGCAGCGGTCAAAGGTCATAGGCGTCAGCCGTAATGAGCTTTGGGCACCGCAAGAGTCACGCG
>JAFSDF010000165.1 GCA_017436375.1 Clostridia bacterium
ATCCTCCGCCTTACTCCGGGTATAGATCCTCATACCTATTCTGCCGTAGCCACAGGTAAGGTGGATTCCAAATTCGGTATCGCTATCGAAACAGGTCAGGCAGAGCAATTCGTAAGGGAGGCCCTCGGACTTAAAAATGTAAAAATTATGGGCTATCACTGCCATGTAGGCTCACAGGTCTTTGACGAGGAGGGCAGTGTTTATCTCGATGCGGCGACTATTATGCTCACCTTTGCCGCAGAGACTGAAAAGAAATACGGTCTTAAAGCAGAAATCCTCAATATGGGCGGCGGCTACGGTGTAGCCTACACCGAGGAGGATACGGGAGTAGACATTTCCGCCAATATTCATCTTCTGGCAGGGCATATAAAGGCAGAGTGCGAAAGACTCGGTATCTCTGTGCCGAAGGTGCTTATGGAGCCGGGCAGAAGCATAGTAGCCGATGCGGGTATGACTCTTTATTCCGTCGGTACTCTTAAGGAAATCACAGGCTATAAAAATTATGTTTCCGTAGACGGCGGTATGACCGATAATCCCCGCTATGCTCTTTACGGCTCGAAATATACTGTATGTCTTGCAGAGAGAATGAAGGCTGAAGCCGATTTCAGATGCGATGTGGTGGGAAGATGCTGTGAAAGCGGAGATATTATTCAGCCCGATGTGCTTATTCCGAGGCCTGAAAGAGGAGAAATTCTCGCTGTTTTAACCACGGGTGCCTATAATTACTCTATGGCCTCAAACTATAACCGTATACCGAGGCCTGCTCTCGTAATGCTCAGGGACGGAGAAAGCTTCCTCGCCGTAAAAAGAGAAAGCTTTGAAGACCTGGTGAAAAACGATATGTAAAAAACGGGCTGTTGCATTGATGCAACAGCCTGTAAGCTTTTTATTATTTCATTTTAAGTTCGTCCCTGAGCTTATTACCGTAAGCTCTCATCTCTAAAACAAAGTCGCCCTTTGCCTCATAGAAGCATCCGCGCTTGGAGAGGAAGCGGTATTCGCCCTCTTTGAGAGTCATAATAACCAGACCGCCGAGGAAGGCGCTGATGAGAATGATAAAGAAAAGGGGAATACGGCAGGTGAGCCAGTCGCCTGAACGAAGGGGGAGAGTGAAGCTCATATAGATTTCTCCTCTTTCGAAAAGTTCTGCATAAGTGTAATCTACCGCGCCGTAGGTATAGTTCCCTGTGGCATATCTGGGAAGAGAGCCATCGGTGTAGGCTGTGTTAACTATACCGAGAAATGCTGTTACGACACCGCCGATGGCTGAGCCCACCATAAGACCGGGAATAACGGTGAGGGGACTTCTGCACGCGAGAGGCATAGAAAATGCCGTGGTAAGCTTGATGTTTTCGAAAAAGGCATTGATGGGACCCGAGGTGGCGAGGTTCATATCATCCGTGTCAGTTTTGCCTTTTTTGAATATTTTGCAGTTAAAGATACCGAAAAAAGCTGTCCAGCCTACTGTGATGAAGCATACGCTGTAAACAGTGATAAGTTGAGCATTTCCCGTAGCGAAAAAGGCGGCAGTAGCCACGCCAAAGGCTGTAAGAGAAAGAGGCCCGATAAGGTCGAAGCCGACCATAAGACCCATAAGAAGGGCGGTAAGAATGATATTGCTTCCCGAAAGAGATGTAAGAGTATTACCTAAAGCCTCGGCGATGTGTTCGAAGGGGAGCTCGATTCCGTATTTTATAAGCACGAAGGTGGTTGCGGCAGAGGCTACGGGGATAATGAGGATAAGCACGATAAGATCGACGCCCTCTATTATTCCGAGACCCTTCAGAACTTCAGGAATAGCTTTGATTTTTTTGCGGAGAGAGGCGAGGAGCTTGTCAATTTTTCTACCGATAACAGGCTTGAGATTTGACCAGCCCGCATAAAGAAGCTTTATGAGAAGGCCGAGGATAACCGCCATAATCAGATAGCCCATATAGCCGATGGCTGTGGCAGCAGAGTAGTTTTCGGGGGTGGCAAAAAAGCAGGGATATGTACCTGTGGCGCCCGATGTGGCATCGGTGAAATGGGCGAAGTAAACTGAAAGAGCCAGAGACGGAGCTAAGGCAGGAAGTCCCGCAATGAGATAGGCTACTATAACCGCCAAGGCTACGAAGAAAAAGTCTGTCGCCCAGAAAAGGATGAACCATAAGGTGGGCTCGGTTTCAGCACCTGTCCATCCGAAAATGTGATAGGTCTGAAAGAGATTTTGTATAACGAAGAAAAAGCCTGCCCCCAAAGCACCGAAAAGCTGAACTATGAAAATAATCGATGTGGCGCGGTAGATCTTCTCCTTTGTGTCAAGATATAATTTTTTCATATTATTCTCTCCTTTTTTTATTATTCTAATTATAAAATAAAAATCCTATGGGGTCAATGGCTGATTTGTATAAATATTCATCGCTTTTTTAGTATATTGTAACTTTTAAAAATTCTTATATTGAGAAAAAGACTTTTCAAAAGCATATTAATTATGTATAATAAGTCAGTAACTTTACACTGAACGGAAAAGGTAACGGATATGAAAAAGACAAGTATACAGAAATTAAGCCTATCGGCTATGCTTTTGGCTGTCGCCTTCGTGCTTCCCTTTCTGACGGGGCAGATACCGCAGATAGGTGCCAAGCTTTGCCCTATGCACCTTCCTGTTCTGTTGTGCGGCTACCTGTGTTCGGGACCGTGGGGACTCGCCACAGGCTTTATCGCACCGCTTCTGCGTTGCTTTATAGTGGGTATGCCCGCACCGCTTTTCCCTAAGGCGATTGCTATGGCCTTTGAGCTTGCCACCTACGGCTTTGTTTCGGGCACTCTGCACAGGCTTTTGCCGAAAAAAAGGGTGTATTTATATCTTTCTCTGGTCACCGCTATGCTGTCGGGCAGACTGGTGTGGGGCTTTGTACAGCTTTGCTGTGTAGGTCTGGATGTGACGAGGTTCACTCTTTCTGCCTTCTGGGCCGGGGCAGTGGTAAATGCTCTTCCCGGTATTATTGTTCAGCTTATACTGATTCCCGTTCTCGTCTCCGCCGTAGAAAGATATAAGAGAAAAAACAGCTGAGATTTTACGGATGAAATGCCTTATACTGCATAAAACGAAAGGAGAAAAATATGAAAACCATACTGTTTCAGGGCGACTCTATAACCGACTGCGAAAGAACCCGTGAGCTGCCGTCAAATATCATCGAAAAGCTTTATGTAAAGGCAAACTACATTATGCAGGGAAGGACAGAGCTGGGCTTCGGCTATCCTGCCATGGTGGCCAAGGAGCTGGGCGATGAGGGCTACACCTTTATTAACCGCGGTGTGGGCGGAGACAGGATTCCCGATGTTTATGCCCGGATAGTAAGGGATATTATCAAGGTAAGGCCTGATGTTATGAGCCTTCTGGTCGGTGTGAATGATGTATGGCACGGCCTTGACTGGAATAACGGTACGGGAATCAAAAGATTTGAGAAGGTATTCAATATTCTTTTCGAGGAGCTTACACAGGAGCTTCCCGATACGAGGTTCATTATTCTCGGTGCCTTTGTTCTCGAGGGCACTGCCACGGCTGACAGGCCGGATCAGCCCGACCGTTACAGACTTTTCAGAGAGGGCGTGGCACAGGTGGCCGCTATAGAAAGGGCGGTGGCTGAAAAGTACGGCATAAGGTTTGTAGATCTGGGTAAAATTCTCGATGAAGAAGCACAAAAGCATACGGCAAAGGCTCTCACCGGTGACGGAGTTCATCCCACTGAAAAGGGACACGAAATCATTAAAAGAGAATGGCTGAAGGCTTTTAATGAGCTTGACTGATAAATTGATAACGGGTAACACTGCTTAGGTGCTACCCGTTTTTATATCTGCTTTTATCAGAAGCCTTCCGCATTTCCGCTCGGTGTATCGACATCGAACTGCAGTGCATCCTGAACGGTACGGAATGCTTTATCGTCCCATCTGCCCTGCATTCTGCTTTCGAGTGCAGTACGGACAGGGAACATAAAGGGTATTTTCTGGTGAGCATAATGAATCCAGGAGTCCACTATCCGCCCGTCCTCAACCTCCTCAATCTCGTATGTCAGATAGCCTCTGTGCCTTTCGCCTTCATCAGGCAGTGAAAAGGCGGCGAAGGTGTCTCTGGAGGGCCCTGCGTTGAACATCGCATTAAAAGCGGAGGTGTATGTCTGTTTACCTGAGAAGTAGTAGGGTGCGGTATAGGTGATTGAGTCCTTACTGTAAAGCACCCGTCCCGTCGCCTCTGTCTTATCTCTCCAGTCATCATATCTACCGTCCATAGTCCACAGCTGAAGAGCTTCCGTTCCGTGAAAGCCCGGATTTACCGTCCATTCGAAATGGTGGATAAGCTTCCAGGTGTTTGTTTCTGCAGGAAGCTTCACTGCGACGCCCGTTATGCGAAGCTCCTTTACATCGTAAACGGTGCTTGTGCTGTTGTAGACATTACCTGAGGGGTAGTAATAGGTCTTTGTTACCTTCCTGCCTTTGTTTACGGGATGATCCTCGGACTTTGTAAATACCTCTGTAGCGCCCTCACATTCCTTTATTTCCTCTGCACTCATATCCTCTAAAACATGAGACGGAAAGCCGAGTGAAATGAGGTGCTCCTTTATCTGCTGTACCTCTGTATGCTCTGCAGTGTCCTGTACCTCCCATTTCATATCGTAGCTGCCGAAAAGAATATTGGCACCAAGACAGATGACAGCTACTGAGGCTACTATTATGCAGGTAAGTGTGCGGTCGGATATTTTCACGGGAGCACCCTCGACGGCATAGCCTGTTTCGTCCATATCCTTTGACAGCTTATAAAGATTTCGTATTATGAAAATGTAAGCGATAAGCATCACCCAGACGAGGATATAGCCCTCGTACTGCAAAAGAGCGAGAATACATAAGAGGACATACCACAGAATCAGAATGTTCATTCTTTTTGTGTCGGGAATAAGTCCGGCCTTGTGCTGAAGTGTGCTTAGGCCCTTGCGCAGAAGCAGAAGATAAACGAACATAACAGGGATGCTGAAATAGGATACCGTTATGAAAGCATCACGCAGTTCACTGCTGTACACCGTAGAGCCGACGGCGAAAAGAGCTAAAAGGCGTAAGGCTCTTATGACAGTGATGACATAGCAGCCGAAAAACCATTTATTTTCCTTTCTTAAAGCACGCAGACCGAGTATAGAGAGGATAGTGCCTATAAAGGGCAGAATATAGTCAAGCCCCCAGAAATTTAAAGTAATGGCGGACAGTGCTATGCCTGTAAATACACGGTTTAGAGATTTTTTAGATGGAGTTACATTTTTTACTATGTAATCGGGCGGACCTTCCGCTACACAGCCTTTCAGTGCTTCCTCAAAGGCAGCGTCAAAAAGCTCGTACTTATCCATTACCGTCACCTCCCAGTGCTTTACGAAGCTTCTTTTTTATTCTGTAGAGCTTTCCCTCCACGGCTCTTTCTGTGGTGGTAAGCTCACGGGCGATCTGTGCGGAGGACTGCATATAGTAATACTTTCTGTAAAAAAGCTCTCTCTCCTTCCGTGAAAGCTTAGCGAGGGCATTTTCGAGAGCTTTTTTCTGCTCACGGAGCAAAAGCAGTTCCTCAGGACCGGGGGCGGTGGAGACTGTTTCGTGGCAGATTTCCTCCGTGCTCAGGTCATTTTTTATCTGTCTGGCTCTGTTGAGCGCGGTGTTTCTTGCTATAGCTGTCAGCCAGCCGTTAAAGCTTCCCTTACTGCTGTCGTACTGATCTATTTTATTCCATACCTTCATAGAAATCTACGACAGACATTCCTCACGGTACGATGAATTTGTAAGAATGGGTGAGATTATGTAGTTGATGAGCGGAGAATAGTGCCTGAGCAGCTCGTCCATTCCTTTTTCGTCACGGCATTTTATGAGTCCTATGATTTCCTTTTCCAAGGCACTGCCTCCTTTCTTTTTTTTATTCCTTTCTATAACATTATACACTGAAAAGAAACAAACCCCACGCTTTTTAAAAGAAAAACGCCGCAATTATACATCGCAGCGTTTAAGTTCTTTATTCTGCCTTGGCGGACATTTCTGCCCTGTTGATTTCATCCAGACTGTTCTGTCTGCGCTCCTCAAGGAAATTGACGATTTCCTTATGCTTTTTACCCGAAAGCTTGTAGAAAAGCATCGGTATGATGGAAAGCAGGGCGGACACACCCGGGAAAAGGGCGAAAACATAAAGAAGACTCTTTTTTGCTTCTACGGGCATAAGCTCGGGTGTATCTGCGAACTGTGTATAGCCGACATAGATAAGCAGAAGGTTTGTACAGTAGGTGGAAAAGTTGCTTATAATTCTTGACAGAGTGCTCTTAAGAGCGCTGACGGTGGCCTCGTTTCTTTCACCGTATTTGTATTCCCCATAGTCATAAACTGCCATCTGGATAAGGTTCGGTATGGTGTTATAAAAGCCCGTGGTCAGACCGTGGAGAGCGTACCATAAAACTACCGTTACAAAAATATCCTGAGGCTCGTGCTCCTCGTAGGGATAAATGGAAAGGAACATAGCCACATAGCACACGAAGGTTCCCAGCTTCATACCGATGTAGAGGACCTTGTCATCAATCCATTTGCGGATTATGGGTGCCGTGAAAAGAGAAATACCTGTCGTGACGAAGGAGGCAAGGGATGCGACAGACAGAAGTGCCGCATAGTTGCCGTCGTTATAGGTGTAGGTGAATTCCAGTGCAGTCCCCTCAAAGAGAGTGAGGGAAAAGCTCTCCGCTCTGAAGCAGGCGATGAAGGCATAGGTCATAAGACTGTAGCCGATACTGAAGCCAAGGCCGAGAATTTCCGAAATCATATACAGAAGCAGAGGCTTGTTGCGAAGAATGTTTTTGTAAACCTCACGGAGCTTTGGTGTTTTCTCCTTCGGAGGATCGTTTATTCTTTCCTTGGTTTCGACGATGTTCCATATAGTCAGAGGGACGGCGGCTATGGTAACTACGCTGTAGCCGTAGAAGTATCTTTCTGCCTCTGAAAGATTGGGTAAAAGGAAGGGGAGTAAGGCGGCGATATATGTGCCTGTGGAGCCTATGACAGAGCCGAGAATACTGTCGATGGCGGCTATGTAGCCTCTCTCCAGATTGTTTGTTGTTCTTCGGGCATTGAGTGCCGTCAGAGCAGAGTTATAAAAGGTGCTGAAGGCATCGTTCAGAAAGTAAAGAAGTACGAGGTATGTTACCTTGAAGGTGTCGCTTACACCGGGGAAAAATTCCTTGAGAGGAAAGGCCTGCATAATGACAACCAGATTAAAGGGTATAATCATAAACATCAGCCAGGGCTTGAAGCGTCCCCAGGAGCCGAAGCTTCTGCGGCTTTTATCCAGAAAGCTGGAAACGATAACATCGTTTGCTATGTCCCAGAAGCCGAGGAAAAAGATGATGGTGCTGTAGGTGGCAAAGGCCCCCTCACTAAGGCCTAAAAAGGTTGATGCCACCAGAGCACCGAAAAAGCCGTTCATAGCACCGCCGACCTTGGATACTGCCGAGCTGGTGGAATAGGCGGCATACTCACGCAGAGTCAGCTTTTCGTTTACATCTGTGGCCAGAGAATTTCTGATTTTTTTCATATTTTCACCTCATAAACAGGTTTATTCCATTTGATTATACATTAACAGACAGATTAAGTCAATCTGCTGAAAAAGCAATTCAAAAAAAGTCCCCGCTTCGGTGCCTGTGAAGCGGCATCCTTGGCGGAGACGGATTTTTATGTCAGGGTTTTCTGATGCTCAGGTTGAGTCCGAGTGCAGCCACAGAGAGGGAAAGCAGAAGGACAAAGGGAGCCGTATATCCGCCTGAGGCGGCGAAAAGATTACTGCTTGCCGTGGCGATAAAGGAGGCGAAAATCAGATTGAAATTGATTACGCTGAAATTGGTCGGGAAATGCTTTTTACCGTAAAAGGCAGAGACAAATGCCGAGCTTACGGTGGGGCATGAGCCATAGGAAAGGCCTGTAAGGCACAGACCGATTATACACAGGGGGATTGAACTGAGGTAAACAGCCGCTAATGTAACACCTGCCGCAAGGATGGTGATAATGTTTGCCGTGAGCATAGTAATGCGTCTGCCGAGAGAGTCAAAGAGGGCGCCTGTAAAAATTCTGCCCAGACCGTTACA
>JAFSDF010000166.1 GCA_017436375.1 Clostridia bacterium
CGAGGCACTGAAAAGGATTATACCTGCTGTATTTCTCGGTATCGCAGGTGCATTTGTAGGGCCTGTGGTTTCTCTCATCTGTGTATACGGGACCTTTATCGGTATCAATATTGCCAACTGCTTCATTAATTTCTCCCGATGCAAAAGCAGGGTTAATCTGCTCTATCTTACGGGTATGATAATACTTCTTATCGGTGACATAGGTGTAGGTCTGCGTAATGCAGGTCTCAGCTTTATGACTGAGGAGACAGCCGCAATCGCTTACATTATTACCTGGATTACATATCTGCCCAGCCTTTTACTGATTTTATCTACTACGGATGCTTTTTTATTCAAAAAAATGTCAAATAAAGATTGACCTTGTGTTACGGATATGTTATAATCATTTGTGTATGAAACCGAAAGTCAAGTCATCATAATATCAAGGAGAGTAAAAATGGAAAAAAATAATCTGATTATTAAAAAGACGATCGTTATCGTCGTTACGGTAGCAATCCTTTTCACAAGCGGCTTCGTATTAGGCGCACTATCTGCTGAAATCAAAGAGCTCGCACCCGTAGCAGAGCAGGTAACGGAAAGCACCACTGAGTCCACTACAGCTCCCACTACCACTGAGACTCCTACTACTCAGGCTCCTACCACCACTGCTCCCACTACTACCGAGGCACCCACAGAGCCTTCCACAGAAGCTCCCACAGAGTCAACCTCAGAAACCACTGAGGCTCCCGCAGAAGAAGCACCGGAGGAGGAACCCTGTTTCCTTATTAAAGTGGCTCTCACCGTTCTCGAGCTCTGTAAGACAGTTATTGATGCTGTTATCTCATTCCTCTCTTCACTTTAATACATACTGACAATTACTGACACTTCTTAAACGAGGTGTCAGTTTTATTTTATTTGTGATTGAAAGCACAGACCAACTGTGATATAATCAAAAAAAGAAATACACCTCAGGAGGAAAATATGAAAGATAATAAAATCCATATAGCCTACGGCTTTCATGTAAACTGCTACCATTCCTACCGCGGCGATACAAACGACAATTTGGGCTTCGGCTCAGACATAAGAATTATCAGAAAAATCCTCGACACTCTCACCGACCTTAACAAAAAGGGTATCCCTGTTAAGGGCACCTGGGATACGGAAAACTTTTTCTCCCTGCAGAAAATTCTCCCCGAGTATGCTCCCGACATTATAGAAAAAATGAAGGAAAGAGTAGACAAATACGGCGACGAAAACATTATTATGGGCTACAATAACGGTGCTCTTTCCGCGATGACCGAGGATGAATTCTGCGCAAGCATCAACCTCGCCATTACCAATGAGCACGGAAGCGGTCTGCAGGACATATTCGGCAAATGTGAAAAAATCGTCCGTCCTCAGGAGGTTATGTTCACTCCCTCTCAGGTAAGCCTTTATAACAAGCTCGGCATTAAGGCACTGTGTCTTTACTACAGTGCAGTTCCCTTTGATGCCTTCCGTACCATCGTACCGAAGCTCCCTGATGAAATCGGCTTTAACCCCCTCACCTACACCTACAGGGGTGAGAGTATGACTATAATCCCTACCTACAGCAATTCTGATGTATGCGATGCAGGCTGTCTGCGTGCCTGGGTAAAGGACCTTCGTAAAAAGCAGGAAAGCGGTGAAATCAACCGTGATCTTTTCCTTTTCATAAATATGGATGCTGATGCAATTTTCTGGGAGACAATGAATCTCGGCCCCTTCACAGGCAAAATAGCAAATACAGACGGTATTCACGGCCTTGTCACGGAAATAGCGGATTTACCCTACATAGTATTTGACACCCCGGGCGGCTATCTGAAAAATCACGGGGCAGTGGGTAAAATTGATTTCACTCACGACACCGCTGACGGTAATTTCACCGGCTATGCCTCCTGGGCGGAAAAGCCCTTTAACAGAAAGATATGGACCAAACTCGAGAGAGCCAGAGCTATGGCTAAAATTACGAGTGAGGCTGACCGGCTCTCTCCCTCCTTTGATGACCGCGTACTGCTTCTTTCGACGACACATTTCGGTCTCGCCACACCTGTACTGAACATTCAGCGAGAAAAAACTGCTCTCGAATACGGCGGCAGAGTGACGGAAAAGGAGCTTTCCGCCATGCCGAAAACCGAAACAATCATCATTCATAACATAAACGGTACAGCACTTCAGAGCGTTCAGGCAGAAATCAAGGAGAGAATAAGCGACATTACGGCTCTTACGGTAAGAGCCGAGGGCCTGGAAAGCTTTACTGCGGTGGCCACAGATGACGAATGTACAGCTGCCTTCATAATGCTGAAATTCGCTGAAGTCAAGGACAAATATGAAATAGAAATAAGCTTCGACGGTGAAAAGAAAAGTAGCGAAGCGAAATATACTCTTGAGACAAAGCGGATGAAAATCGACTTTACCTCAAAGGGTACCGTGGAAAAGGTTGTCTCTGACAGCAGAATCATCGGTACGAGGGAGTTTCTTAATTCCTTCATAACCTACGGCGGCAGTAAGTATTTCTTCGGCTATAAAAACGCCTCACCTCTGCCGATGGCAGGCGGCGGCGAAGGCATAAGAGTGACAGGCGATATTCATCTTCCCGACGAGTTAAAGGCGGGCAGCTTCACCTTTGACTTTTTCAGAACTGATTTCTCTGACGGTATTTTCGTAAGGACTACCGTAAATTACCCCTACACGGCAGAGACCACCTCCATTTCCACGGAAAACTCATCTCTGGGCAGATTTACCGATATGAAATGGACAGAGACAGCCCCCTTCCAGCTCACACCCCGTCTCGACGGAGACATTGCTGTTATCAAAAGAAACTTTACGGATGATGTTTCATCCTTCAGGACACAGTCCTTCCCCGAATGTGATCCCCTTAACACCTCTCTTGCCTCCTTCAACCATCAGCTTACAGGCGGCTTCGTAGGCCTTTACGATGAAAATGGCGGTCTTATCGTAGCAAATGCCCGTCAGGTCCTTTCCTCAATGGCCCACTGTCCTATGAGACTGGAAAAGGACAAAACCGTCAGAATGAATCCCTTCGGCACCTATTACGGAAATCAGCGTAATCACTGGAGTAGGGCCAAGGGACAGATTCTCGATGCTTATACTCTCGTAGCGGCACAGGGCAAGAGCATCGCCCCCTCATATAACGGAAGCAGTGAAACTGCACTTTTCGGACTTTATCCTATGTCTTCGACAAAGCTCAGCGAAAATGAGAAAACAGAAATCTGTGCATTCGCTGACGGTGCTCTTATCACGGCACCTGAAAATGCTCCCGTCTCCCCCTTTACCAAGGATAACATCAGTGTAAGAGAGAGTAAGGCTGACGGAAAAAGTGAGGCCGACCTCAAAAATCCGGTTATGACCGGCTTTAATAAAAACCTCGGCCAGTACATCAGAAAAGGTGTAAGAGGTATAGGTCATATCGTTATAAGTCAGATAAAAGCAAGAAAATAAACAAACAAAAAAACAACCCCACTTGATGTGGGGTTGTTTCTCTGAAAAGAATATATTATGCTATTTCTATAACCGATAAGGTTTTAGCGGCTACCTGTGCGGGAGCATACTCCATCATCATATGTCCGCCCTGTGAGAATTCAAAAACCTCGGTGCCTGCAGGGGCATTGTCGATAATTGCCTGCAGATTGTCAGCCATAGCAACCTTGTCGTTTGCGGCAGTAATGATTACACAGGGAATATCGAGTGATTTCAGCCTATCAAATGCGGGACCTCTCGTATGAGTGGTCATCAGAGATATGCCGGCACCTGTGCCGGGTAGTGCAAGAGAATCGGTCACACGGCTGAGGTCATAATCCTTAGCATATTCAGAATCGCTGAAGCTGACAGATACGAAGATTCTCACAAGGAACGGAAGCTTCAGACAGATTTTAAGAATAAGATTATAAACAGTCTGCATTAAAGAGCTGATAATCGGATTCGGCTGTGTACCATCTGTGTGTGCTGAGGTCTGGGGAGCAAAAAGCACAAGCCCCGTCACCGCTTCGGGATAATCACAGGCAAGATTAAGAGCAATACCTCCGCCCATAGAATGTCCCCCTACTATCCATTCTCCGCCAAGCTCAGCCATAAGAGAACCGATAAGCTCCTCTCTGGAAAGAAAAGGGGTAGTGCTCGTTTCTCTCGAGGAATAGCCGAAATTCGGTGCATCAACGAGAACTGTCCTGTAGCCCTTGGCGGAATATTCCTCTGCTACACCCTCGAGGGATACGGTAGAAAGGCAGAAGCCGTGAATGAGCATAATCTGCTTTAAAGGTGCAGTATCGGGCTCAAATACTCTGTAATGAAGAGTATAGTCCCCTGCTGTGTAAAAGTTGCTGTTTTCAAATGGCTTTTCAGTATCGGCGGCAAAGGCTGCCGTAGTAAGTCCGAAAAGCATAAGAGCTGACAGAATAAGTGAAATAAGTTTTTTCATATTTTCATTCCTCCTTCGGTTATATGATAGCAGATAATGAAAGGTTTTTCAAGCAATAGTTAATGATAAGTTAATCAAAGTGAGAGAAACAGCCTTCAACAAAGATCTTTCGCTCCTCTCAAGATGACATTTACAGAAAAGTGTGTCTTAGGGTGACGGTAATAATCCGAACCGTGTTTTTTATCGGATGATTTCCGCCATTCCTTTGTTAAAATACTCGCAAATCCGCAAGGATTTGCTGCGTTTTTGTCTTGTACTGCCAAAAATCCTCACGATAAAAAATCTTC
>JAFSDF010000167.1 GCA_017436375.1 Clostridia bacterium
AGAGCAACGAAATTTTCTGTGGACATTGAGCCCTGATCGCCGTGACCGCGTTTTCTGACGGAAACAGTGCCCTCTTCGGCTTCCTTGTCACCGATGACGAGCATATAGGGAATTTTGTCAAGCTGTGCTTCACGGAGCTTATAGCCGAGCTTTTCACTTCTTGTATCAACATCAACATCGTCGATACCTGCCTGCAGAAGCGCTTCCTTCACTGCATAGGCAGCATCCTGATGACGGTCTGCGATGGGAAGAATGCGTACCTTTTCGGGAGCGAGCCATACGGGGAAGGCACCTGCATATTTTTCGATAAGAAGGGCAAGTGTTCTCTCATAACAGCCGATAGAGGTTCTGTGGATAATGTAGGGATTTTTCTTGCTGCCGTCGGGAGCTACATACTCCATACCGAATTTTTCGGCGAGCATCTGGTCAATCTGAATGGTGATGAGAGTGTCCTCCTTGCCGTGAACATTCTTAATCTGAATGTCAAGCTTAGGACCGTAGAAGGCCGCCTCACCGATACCGACCTTATAATCAATACCGAGGTGGTCAAGGATTCTGCCCATCATACTCTGTGCTTCGTCCCACTGCTCGGGTGTGCCGATGTATTTTTCTGTGTCGGCAGGATCCCACTGTGAGAAGCGATAGGAAACATCCTCATAAAGGCCGAGAGTTTTCAGCATATAAATGGCAAGCTCAAGACAGCCCTTGAATTCATCCTCAAGCTGTTCAGGTGTACACATAAGATGTCCCTCGGAAATAGTGAACTGACGGACACGGATAAGACCGTGCATTTCACCCGATGCCTCGTTTCTGAAAAGAGTAGAGGTTTCACCGAGTCTCATAGGAAGGTCGCGGTAAGAACGGGCGCGGTTAAGATAAGCCTGATACTGGAAGGGACAGGTCATGGGACGGAGTGCAAATACCTCATCATCCTTTTCCTCGTCACCTAAAACAAACATACCGTCCTTGTAATGGTCCCAGTGACCGGAGATTTTATAAAGGTCGCTCTTTGCCATAAGAGGTGTCTTTGTACGGAGCCAGCCTCTTCTCTTTTCCTCGTCCTCAACAAAACGCTGAAGAGTCTGCACAATGTGAGTACCCTTGGGAAGCATAATGGGAAGGCCCTGACCGATATAGTCAACGGTGGTGAAGATTTCAAGCTCTCTGCCGAGCTTATTATGGTCACGCTTTTTAGCTTCCTCTAACTGTGCCAGATGAGCCTCAAGGTCGGCTGCCTTGGTAAAGGCCGTGCCGTAGATACGCTGAAGCATTTTATTTTTGCTGTCGCCTCTCCAATAAGCACCTGTACAGGAGGTAAGCTTGAAGGCCTTTACTCTTGAAGTGTCGGGAATGTGGGGGCCTGCGCAAAGCTCCTCAAACTCACCCTGACGGTAGAAGGAAATAGGCTCACCCTTGTCGGCGTGCTCTTTTATAAGCTCAACCTTATAGGTCTCACCCTTTTTCTCCATAAGAGCAATAGCCTCCTCGGGAGAAAGCTCAAACTTTTCAAGGAAAAGACCTTCCTTGACTATCTTTTTCATTTCTGCTTCAATCTTCTCGAGAATTTCGGGAGTGAAGCTCACTTCACTGTCAAAGTCATAGTAGAAGCCGTTATCTACTGCAGGGCCGATAGCAAGCTTTACCTCGGGGTAAAGTCTCTTTACAGCCTGAGCGAGAATGTGTGAGCAGGTATGCCAGAAGGTCTTCTTGGCTTCCTCATCATCAAAGGTGAGAATCTCTACCTGACAGTCACCCTTGAGTACTGTCCTTAAGTCACAGATTTCTCCGTCGATTTTACCGAGGCAGGCGGCCTTGTAAAGGCCTGCACCAAGGCTCTTGGCAACGGTAATGAGGCTGGAGCCCTCCTCATACTCACGGACTACACCGTCTTTGAGTGTTACACTAATCATTTCGTATTACTTCCTTTCTCCGATGAATAATTTATAATCGTAAAGCTCACTGTTACTAAAACCTTTCTCCGCGGAAAAGAAGCTTTTTAAAAACTCCTGCGCCCGCGGCCGAAACTATTCATTATTCACTATTCATCATTCATTATTCATTAAAATAAGAAAAACTCCATCCCATGCTTTTGCACAGGATGAAGTTATAAGTCAAACTCCACGGTTCCACCCGTATTCCGCCTTTTACGGCGGCACTCTTATGCCTTAACGCGGCAAACGGCATACCTTATTTCGGTATACACTCGGGAGTGGTAGATTTCTTCTGAATCTGCGTCCGCTTACAGCCGGGGGCGGATGCTCTCTGTAAGATTTCTTTAGAAGGAAATCCTCTCCGTCAACGATTTATATGGGATATTCGTTTTTCGTTAATGTTTATTTTATCACCGTAAAATACTTTTGTCAAGAGTTTATTTTATGAGTTCTTATCGATGGTATCGCCTATAGCCTTGAGAAGCGATGCCTCGTCTGTAGAGGGAAGGTCACAGGTGTAGTGCCATATCATCATACCGGCATAGCCCTCATCGATAGCAAACTGAGTTTTCTGAGCTATAACATCGGGAGTATTGAACCAGAAGGTCTTGCTAATATTACTGTCGGTATAGAATCCGTTTTCATCAAGTTTATCTGCATAGCTGACATAATCGTACCAATAGCCGTCACCATCAGTAGGTCTGGCATAGAAAGGCAGACCGAAGGTAATCTTTTCGAGAGGAATGTTTGAATCCTTAATCCATTGTGAACGGGTGGCAACGGTTTCAAAGGTGGCGTGCTTGCCCTCTTCGTCATAAACATCGTACATCATAAGCTCAAAGGAGTCAACAAATTCCACGGCGAGATCCGAATACTGCAGACACCAGTCAGACGCAGCAACATTGAGAGTATAATCGTCACCAAGCATTGAGCCGAGTGAAACAAGGAAATTATTATAGCCGAACCAAGCACTGTTTGTAGTGGGATATTCATAGTCGAAATGCACACCGTCAAAATCATATTCCTCAAGCACAGCGATAATATTCTTTTTGAGCTTCAGACTTCTGAAGGCTTTATTATGCTCCTTGCCGAGAGATTCCATCTGCTCGTACCAGTCAGAGGAAGAGCTGGTACTGCCGGGGCCGAGGAAGTTAAGAGTGATTTCTATATCTCTTTCACCGATAACCTCTTTGAGGTTTTTAAGAGCCACATCGAGAGTCTTTCTGTCAACGGTGACATTACCCTTACTGTCAAATGTTGCCACACCGAAAAGAATAACATCGGTGATAATGTCAAAGTCCTCACTGCAGAGAGCTGAAGGCTCAAGAATCCTGTCACAGACAATATAGCTTTTTACTCTGAAGGGCTCATCAATACCGTCCTCCGGCTTCATATCGATCCCGAGAAAGCCTGTCACCAATGAAACTACTGCTGTCATAAATGCGATAATACTTTTAATAAATGCCATAATATTTTTCTCCTTTACTTTTATCCTTCAAAAATTCCGTCCTGAATAGCCATAATCTGGTCTACTCTCCTCTGGTGTCTGCCGCCCTCAAACTCAGTGTCGAGGAACACATCCACCATTTCAATGGCAAGACCTGCACCCACCACTCTGCCGCCGAGGCAAAGAGCATTTGCATCATTATGAAGTCGGGTGAATTTGGCACTGAAATAGTCACTGCAGCAAGCGGCTCTGATACCCTTGACCTTGTTTGCCGCCATGGAAATACCGATACCCGTACCGCAGCAGAGAATAGCCTTTTCACATTCACCGCTTATGACAGAATTGCAGGTACTGTAGGCTATGGCCGCATAATCGATAGATTCGGGGCTGTAGGTACCGAAATCCTTATACTCAATGCCCCTTTCCTCGAGATGCTTTTTAATTTCTTCCTTGAGGTAAAAACCTCCGTGATCTGCACCTAATGCTATCATCACAAACCTCCCTTTCAGAAAAGTAATAATATTTTTACCATAATATTCTAACATAAAACATTTTCTTTGTAAACAGTTAAAATAAAAAATCATCTCTCCCCTTTCAGGGAGAGATGAGAGATTTCAGGGATATAAGGGATATGCCGAGAACACAAACAGTATGCTGATTCCAAATAATATCTGTGCGGCAAAGTAGGTGACTATATTTATGTTGCGGACTAATCTCGAGGTTTTGCCCATAGGAATGGTGAAGCCGAGTATCACATCAGAAACCGTAAAGAGAACAGCACCGAGTCCTACGGTAAGAAAAACGGGAAGCATATAGTCATTTGTACCGTAGGCAATTTCACCGATAGCATAGCGGAGTCCCTTGGTAAGCATAGTAAAGAGTATAACACCGTAAAGAACGAAGGGCGCTATAAGAATCTCCTTACCTTTAAAGATGCCCATTTTCAGCATTATACCTATCATGGCCGCAATCAGAAGCACCGTAATGAGAATTTCATACCAAGTGAAAACAGGTGAGCCGGGATAGGTGGTCTTGATGGCCTTCCAGAAGGCTACGATGTAAACAATGTGACCGACGAGGAAGGAAAGAAAGCCCACCACAAAGTGCCAAGTTTTGTTCTGCAGTGAATGAAGAAATATATCTCCGAAAAAGCCGAAAACGAGGCCCCACATCATAAGCGATGCATAGGGTGTATTGTTGCCTGAAATTTTCACACACAGGAAGCCGCAAAGCACAAACAGTGCGGCTCCTACAGCTTTAAAAATAAAGGATTTTTTACATCTGTCAGGCCAATAGTATTTGAGGAATACGGGTACGCAAACACATTCGGCCAGAACCGTAAGTCCGAGTAAAATCTTTAAAAGCATATTTTTCTCCTATTCTTTATCTTCTTCCAAGTGCGTCAACCTTGATTTTACCCCTCTGTACAGAGTCGATGATAGGTACAAGATGAGGAATAACCTTGCTGACTGCAGTCTGAACCACAGGCTGCTTGATAACATCCTTAACTGTATTTTTAAGGGTTTCAGCCATGAGAGCGGTATCAGGATTTGACGAGGGGCGCATAATAACATTGTCACCGTTTATCTTAAATTTGATAACTCTTTCGGAAGGTACCTCAATACAGCGGATATGCACCTCCAGCTCGCTTTCACTGTTCCAGCAGCCTGTGCTGCAGGTAGTGTAAGGAATCTTACCGATAACGATATTATCCCAGCGGTATTCACCGTCAAGACCGATATGTACCGTATTGATTTCATCACCCTCTACCCAGGTCATATACATATCATCGTCACCGAAGCGGAAGGTTACCTCAGAAATATTACCTGCCTTGTCGCTCTCCATAAAGAGTGCAGGCAGAGGAACGACGGAAACGGGATAACCGGCCACATTAACGATAACGGGTTTTCTGAAATTGATTTTCTTTTCTGCTATTCTGCTTTCAAGTGCAAGAGAACGGGGCTTCACGGGAGCTTTTTCATAAGCAGGAAGAGAAAGCGGAACACTTTCAGCCTTTGCATCAGGCTCGATAAATGCTCTTGGGAAATATTCCCAGATTACATCACGCATACCCTGCTCATGCACCTCGCCGCCAAGAGAAATAAAGCAGGCATCCAAATCCTCAAAAACGATACCGAACTGACAGAACATACCGTCGGCGCGGTAGGACTTTTCGTAGCCGCCGTTTCTCCAGAAGCAATAGCCGTATCCTACCATACCGTCTCTGTCCTGCTGAGTAGCGGCAGTGTCGGCATGATATGCGGTTGCAGTCCTTACCCACTCCTCGGGAATGACCTGCTTACCGTTAAATTTACCCATCTGCTGATAGCAATATGTAAATTTGGCGAGATCCTCAAGAGAAAGCATAAGGCCCCAGCCGCCTGCCTCAATACCGCGGGGACAGGTCTCCCAGAATGCATTTTCGATTCCGAGAGGCTCGAAAAGACGGGGCTTAAGATAATCCATAACGGACATTCCTGTCATTTTATGGATTATGCAGCAGAGAAGATACATATTTTCGCTGATGTAAAGGAACTCCGTACCCGGCTCTGAAATCCAGGGTGAATTAATAATATCCTTAAACCATCTGTCCTTGGTTCTGTCGAGGAAAACACTTACGGATTTACCGCTTCTCATAGTGAGAAGATCCTCAACGGTCATTTCCTCGAGATACTCATCAGGCTTGTCACCTCTGGCTTCGGGGAAAATATCAACAAAGCGGGTATCTACATCAAAATAGCCCTCATGTACTGCAAAGCCGATAGCTGTGGAGGTAAAGGATTTACTTACGGAATACATCATATGCTTGTATTCTCTGGCAAAGGGCTCTCTGTAAACCTCACAGGCAATTTTGCCGTTACGGATAATCATAAAAGAGTGAAGCTCTTTATTTTTCTCCATACAGGCATCTACAAATTCCTTAACTACTTTAGATGACACTCCTACCTCTTCGGGAGTTTTGGCTGTTTCAAGCCAAGGTTTTTCTTTTACTACTTTCATTTTCTTTTCCTCCTGTTATATCTTCATTTATCAAAAAATGCAAATAATTATCTCTTTCTCTCCTTTTGCATTTTATATACAAAAACCTGTGCCGCAAAGATTACTGCACCCACCGCAAGGGCGGCTATGATTTTACCTGCGGTAATGTTAAGGTGCCCCTTCTGTGTATCATCCTCCTGACTTATATTCAGCTCGTTCATAGCTAAGAGAAGGGATGAATGTGCACTTTCCAGCTCGTCAAGGCCTGATACTCTGTCGAGCAGCTCTGTAGAATAAACTACTGCATCGGTAAGATTTTCTCTCTGAATCTGTGAACAGTGAGCAGTGTCAATCTTTTTTGCCTTTTCGGCTAAAATTCCGAGAGCCTTACCTGCTTTTTCGTGTCTGTCAATATAAGAGACCAGTGATACGAGATTATTCGTTTCAATAACGCTGTAGCCCGCCCCGATAATCTCGTTCCAGCCCTCGGTGCTGTCGGTTCTCTGTCCCGAAAGATCAAGGTCATACATAGATGCTATGGCTCTCGGTGCGCCCTCTGCGGCAAATCTTTTGCAGAAGAAGCCACCGTAAACCACACTGAAATAGTTTTTACTCTGATACTGAACGAAGGGTGCGGAGCTTTCGCTCATTTTATTGAAATTCGAAATAGCCGAGAAGATTATATTTCCCTTATAAACGCTTATAACATTTATCTTTTCACTCTTTGAGGAGGTCCATTCGGTTACCTCGGAAGCACCTTTATCTGTTCTTATTATTATTCTGTCAAAGGCACCGTAATGACTGATAAGGTCATATATTCCGTCTCTTTCCTCCCAGGGAATATCGGCGATAATGATGAAATCCTCACCTGTCAGAGAAATCGTCTGACTCAGTGAAACCATACGGTACTTGGTAAGTGCTCCCGTGTTATCCTTAAGATAATAATCCTGCAGCTCATCGTAGGTTATTTCCTCTGCAGATTCATAGGGAGCATCACTTACGGCAGAGAGCTTTTTATTCTCAGTGAGAACATAAATGCCATCGGAGGTTTTCTGCACTCCGACGCTTACACCGTCTGCGCCCTTTTCCTCGGCAGAAAGAACACCCTCAAGAGAATTTTCGGGATAAAGTGAGGTGTCACCTCTGTAGGAGATGCACATTATTCGGTCTTCCTCACCGGGTATAATTCCGCCAAAGCCCATTTCAGCACCGAGGCAGGAAAAAGAAAGAGATATAATCAAAGCTGAAGCTATCAGCAGAATCAGCATATTTTTTATTTTTAATGACATAAAATGACCTTTCGTAACTGTTTGTGAATACTGTTAAGTATATAATAACATATAATAAAGTTTTTATCAATAATTTTTTTATTACTTTTATCTTACAATTTAAAAAGCCACCGCAAAGCGGTGACTCTCTTAAATTTTTACTTCTACACTGTTCCCTATTTTAATTTCATCCTCAGTAACGAGACAGTCATAGGCCAAAATCTTTACGCCCTCATTATATGCCTGTGAAAGAGTGCGGGCAAAAACAGGATCGTGACAGGAATTGGCAGTGAAATAAAGGACACCCTTCATCTGTATCACGAAAATCACATAAGCCTCGTAGCCTTCCCTGATACACCCGCAAAGCTCTCGCAGATGCTTACTGCCTCTTTCCGTAGGTGCATCGGGAAAGGAGACGGCTCCGTCGTTTTCCAGAGTGACACCCTTTACCTCAATGAAGGCTTTTTTGTCAGCGTACTCCACATAAAAGTCGAAACGGGATTTGCCGTACTTACATTCCGGCTTAATCAGCTTTACATCGGTGAAAGGTCCGCCCTCAGCAGAGAGCCACTCTCCTACAGCCTTATTGGGCGCCTGGGAATCCATATTAACCATCCTGTCACCCTTTTTTACCGTCACAAGTGAATACTGATATTTACGGTCGGGATTGCTGCTTTTTTCGAGCCACACCTCTGCGCCCTCAGTGAGAAGCTCACGGCATCTGCCTGTGTTTTTAACATGTACGGCTGTTTCACTTCCGCCGATGCTGACCAATGCGACAAAGCGGTTCGGCCGTGAAATGAAACGAGCCTTCTGAATTTTACCGTATTTCATATTTATTTACCGCCGAAATGCTTTTCAGCAAATCTTACAGTTTCCATAGCATCCTTAGCATAGTAATCGGCGCCTATCATATCTGCATATTCCTTCGTCAGAACTGCACCGCCCACTACGGCGTAAGCATCGGGACATTTCTTTTTAAGAAGTTCAACCGTCTCTCTCATAGCATCGGTAGTAGTGGTCATAAGAGCACTGAGCCCTACAAGAGTGACCTTTTCACTGACAGCCCTTTCCACTATCGTCTCAGGTGAAACATCCTTGCCTAAATCTATTACATCATAGCCGTAGTTTTCCAAAAGCACCTTTACGATATTTTTGCCTATATCGTGAATATCACCCTTTACCGTGGCCAGTATGATTTTACCCTTGCTCTCTTCAGAAGAGGAAATCAGCTCCTTTACCGCATCAAAAGCACGGGATGCCGCCTCGGCACTCATAAGAAGCTGAGGCAGATACATAGTTTTTTCCTCAAAGCGTTTGCCAACCCTGTCGAGAGCGGGAACGATATATTCATTGATTACTGTCAGAGGCTCCTGATTTAAAAGAAGCTCCTTTGCACTCCTTAGTGCCTCATCCTTCATACCCTTGACTATGGCTCTGACCAGAGCGGGCATATCCTCACTTTCACTCTGTGCAGGTGAAGAAGAAACAGTCACCGTTTCTTTTTTCAGAGATGATGCGAAGTCAATATAGTCCGTACAGTTTTCGTCAAGTCCCGAAAGAGCCCTGTAGGAATAGTAGCTTTCCATCATCGCCGCAGAATAGGGATTCATTATGGCACAGTCAAGACCTGAGGTGAAAGCCATAGTGAGAAAATGAGAGTTTACGGTCTCTCTTGACGGCAGACCGAAGGAAATATTTGACACGCCAAGGCTTGTTTTGACGCCCAGCTTTTCTTTTATCATTTTCACTGAGTCGAGAGTAATTCTGCCGCTTCTGTTATCGGAGGAGACGGTCATAGCCAGAGGATCGACGATAATATCCTTTTTGTCTATGCCGTATTTGGCGCACTCGGCTATAATTTTTTCAGCTATGGCAGTTCTGCCCCCGGCAGTATCGGGGATACCGCTTTCATCTATAGTAAGAGCAATTACCGCACCGCCGTATTTTTTAACCAGAGGAAGAACGGCATCCATGCTTTCCTGCTTACCGTTTACGGAATTTATAAGTGGCTTACCGTTATAAATGCGCATAGCCTTCTCCATAGCAGAGGGCTTTACCGTATCAATCTGCAAAGGAAGTGCAGACACTGTCTGCAGCTCTTTAATGCATCTGACGAGCATAGCATCCTCATCAATTTCCGGAAGTCCTACATTGACATCGAGGATGTGTACACCCTTCTCCTCCTGCATTACACCCTCGCTTATAATATAGCTTATGTTGCCGTCACGCAGAGCCTGTTTGAATTTAGGCTTGCCCGTGGGATTAATTCTTTCACCGATAAGAACAGGGCCGTTACCTATTTCCACTGCGTGAGTATATGAAGAAACGAGGGTATATTCCTTTTTCTTTACGGGAACAAAGGGTATATTCTTCGTCTTTTCCACGGTTTTTCTTATATATCCGGGAGTGGTACCGCAGCAGCCGCCGATGATACCTGCACCTATCTGTGCAATCTCTGCCATACAGTCGGAGAACTCCTCACTGTCCACATCAAAAACCGTCTTGCCGTCAACACTTCTGGGAAGACCTGCATTAGGGCAGACCATAACAGGCAGAGAGGAATATTTCACATACTCCCTTACTATGTCCACCATCTGTTTCGGACCGAGAGAGCAGTTTATGCCGATGGCATCGGCACCGAGTCCCTCTAAAAGCGCAATCATAGCCTTCGGTGAGGCGCCCGTCATAAGCTTTCTGCTTTCATCGTAGACATTACTTACAAAAACGGGCCTGTCCGAGTTTTCTTTCACGGCTAAAACTGCCGCCTTGGTTTCGTAGCTGTCATTCATTGTCTCTACGATATAAAGGTCAGGTGAGAATTTTTCTGCTGTTCTGACCGCTTCTGCGAAAATCTCCACAGCCCTTTCGAAGGGTAAATCGCCCAAAGGCTCTAAAAGCTTACCCGTAGGTCCCATATCAAAAGCAATAAAGGCCTTTTCCTTACCGCAGAGCTCCACAGCTCTTTTTGCATTGGCAAAGGCGGCTGAGATAATCTCTTCAAGATTATCAAATTTAAGTGGATTGGCACCAAAGGTATTCGTAGAGATAATGTCCGAGCCTGCATTCAGATACTCGAGATGTATGGCGGTTATGTCGTCCGGGTGAGTGATATTCCACATTTCCGGCTTTTCCCCCGCCTTGAGTCCTCTCGCCTGTAAAAGCGTACCGAAGCCGCCGTCACTGTACAGACGCTCTTTATTCAGATAATCTCTTATATTCATTTTACTTCACTCCAATAAAAGCAGTAACGGATTTTTTAGGTGTCATCATCATCGACTCATTAAGGGTAATGCCTAAGTTTTTTTCGGCATCCAGAAAGGAAAGCAAGTCCTTCTGATATTTAAGCTGTGTATCTCCGTAGCCGAGGCTGAAGCGCAGCTTCGTCTCTCTGCCCTCAGAAATAATACTGTTAAGCCTGTCGCAGAAGCACTCGATCCCCGAGGAAGCTATGCAGTCGGCAGTCATAAGCCTGAGGTCAGAATAAGCCCCGTATTTAAGCAGCAGGCGGTCAATATTTATACCCGCCGTAGCCGCAAAGACTATTACACCTTTACAGCCCTCAAGATTCCTTTTAAGGTCGTGACTTTTAAAGGAGCAGAAATCAAAGAAAAGCTCATCCCCCTCGCCGAAGGAAAGAGAGCTTTCTCTGTATACACCTTTATAAAATACATTTTTTCGGTATTCACCGAGACATTCACAGTATATCCTTTCAAACTCAGGGTTACTGTAATTTCGCCCCAGTCCCATATAACGGTATGCCTCATCTTTATTCACACAGATTTCATCACCTGTGCAGGTAAAAATATTTATCATAATCAGGCCTCATTCAATAATAGAGGAAAGGTTTTCCTTTATCTTCCCGGCCACCTCAGGCTTATTCATCGTGTAAAGATGAACGGCATTTACTCCGTTGGCATAAAGGTCAATAATCTGCTCGGTGGCATAGGCTATACCTGCCTGAGTCATCTGCTCGGGCGAAGATCCGAAGCGGTCAACTATACGGATGAAGCGCTGGGGCAGAGCCATACCGGAAATGGCGCAGATTCTCTTTATGGATTTAGGATTGGTTACAGGCATAATACCTGCCACTACGGGAACGGTTATACCTGCTTCTCTGATGCGGTAAAGGAAATTATAAAGGATATTATTATCAAAAAACATCTGCGTAGTGAGAAACTCACAGCCCGCATCCACCTTTTCTCTGAGATACCTTATGTCGTCAAAGGAGGTAGGGCTTTCGGGATGGCTTTCGGGATAACAGGCACCGCCGATGCAGAAATGTCCGTAGTCCTTTATTTCCCGTGTCAGCTCAGAGGCATAGTGATAGTCCAGATGCTCTCTGCTCATACCCTCGGGAATATCACCTCGGAGAGCAAGGATGTTTTCGATGCCCCTGCCTTTCAGAAGGTCAAACTGATGCTGTATATCCTCTCTCCTAGAAGAAATACAGCTTAGGTGTGCAAGTGCGGGAACACCGTAATTATTCTGTATATTCTCTGCGATGGAAGCGGTGAACTCAGATGTTCCTCCGCCTGCACCGTAGGTAACAGACATAAAATCAGGCTTTAAAAGAGCAATTTTCTCTGTAGCCTCTTTTACTGTTTCAAATGTATCGCTTGTTTTCGGCGGAAAAACCTCCATAGAAAGAATAGGCCTACCGCTGTTTATAATATCAATAATTTTCATTGTTTCACCTTAATAATCCGAGCCGTATTTTTTATCGGATGATTTACGCCACACCTTTGTCGGAATCCTCGCAAATCCGCAACTTAATTCTTAAGTGAGTGCATAGGTGCGGGAATTCTGCCGCCGCGAGCAATAAAGTCCGCAGACGAAAATTCGTGTACGGGCATTATGGGCGCAGAGCCTAAAAGTCCGCCGAACTCGATAATCTCGCCTACTTTTTTTCCGACTGCAGGGATAATTCTTACTGCAGTGGTCTTGGTGTTTACCACACCGATGGCTGCCTCGTCGGCAATGATGGCTGAAAGAGTCTCAGCCGAGGTATCACCGGGTACGGCAATCATATCCAGACCTACGGAGCATACGCAGGTCATAGCCTCTAATTTGTCGAGAGTGAGAGCATTTCTCAGTGCTGCCTCAATCATTCCCTCGTCCTCACTTACAGGGATAAATGCACCAGAAAGTCCGCCTACATGGTTACTGGCCATAACACCGCCCTTTTTGACTGCGTCGTTTAAAAGAGCGAGTGCGGCAGTAGTACCGTGGGTACCGCAGACCTCGAGTCCCATTTCTTCGAGAATACGAGCCACACTGTCACCCTTTTCGGGAGTAGGAGCAAGAGAAAGATCGACTATACCTGAGGGTACACCGAGTCTCTGTGATGCCTCGGATGCCACTAACTGTCCCATACGGGTTATTTTGAAGGCTGTTTTCTTTATGGTTTCAGCCACCACATCAAAGGGCTGTCCCTTGCACTTTTTAAGTGCGTGGTGAACTACACCGGGACCGCTGACACCTACATTGATTACACACTCTGCCTCACCTACACCGTGGAAGGCACCTGCCATAAAGGGGTTATCCTCCACAGCATTGGCAAAGACAACGAGCTTGGCACAGCCGAAGCCGCCTCTGTCAGAGGTCTTATCAGCAGTGTCCTTGATTATCCTGCCCATCAGCTTAACGGCATCCATATTGATACCTGCCTTAGTGCTGGCAACAGATACGGAGGCACATACTCTCTCTGTCTCGGCTAATGCAGAGGGAATGGAATTGATAAGGTTTATGTCCGCCTTGGTCATACCCTTATGCACCAGAGCAGAAAAACCTCCGATGAAGTTGACTCCGCAGGTGTGTGCGGCTCTGTCGAGAGCCTTGGCGATGGGTGTGTAGTCGGTCTCCTTACAGGCGGCGGCTACGAGAGAAATGGGCGTGACGGATATTCTCTTGTTAACGATGGGAATACCGAACTCCTTTTCGATGTCCTCGCCTGTCTTAACCAAATCCTTGGCTAAGGTAGTGATTTTATTATATATCTTCTCTGCCGTCACCTCTACACTGTCACTGCAGCAGTCCAGAAGTGAAATACCCATGGTGATAGTCCTGACATCGAGATGCTGATTATCAATCATATCAATGGTGGCTAAAATCTCTTTCTGATTATGCATTGAGACTCCTCCTTATATTCTGTGCATACGGTCAAAGATGTCTTCTCTCTGTACACGGATAATAAGGCCCATTTCCTTGCCCTTTTCGTCAAGGCTGTCACTGACCTGGGCAAATGCCTTGTCACAGGCAGAAAGGTCGATAAGCATAGTCATAGTGAAAAAGTCCTGCATTACCGTCTGGCTGATGTCAAGAATATTGATGTTGCTTTCGGAAAGAAGGACACATACACCTGCGATGATACCGGGACGGTCTTTACCTGTTACTGTGATGATTGCTCTCATAATTAATACCTCATGTACTTTTATAAATAATTATATATAATATATTTTAAACATATTGAAGCAAATGTCAAGAGAAAGTTTCAGCGAAACCAAGGTCATAGCATAAGAGACAGAAAAGATCTTTCGCTGTGCTCAAGATG